>JAILOD010000101.1 GCA_024691015.1 Lachnospiraceae bacterium | reverse complement strand
TTGATGAATTCACCATAAATGGAGATACCATTGAAAATACCCTGCCGTCTTCAGCCTTCCTGCTTGTGGCAAGAAGCCTTATCGCCATATTCATTCTTTTTGCGTAGAGAATATCTTCTTTTGATATCTTTGTGATACCTTCTGTATATATATCTTCGTATGATACTTTTTTATTGAATGCGAGTGATGAAAGGATCGCGATCTTTCTGCAGGCGTCATAGCCTTCGACATCTGCCTCGGGATTTCTCTCGGCATAGCCCAGGTCCTGCGCTTCCTTTAATACCTCGGCATACTCGGCACCCTTTTCTGCCATATTTGTAAGGATATAGTTTGTGGTTCCGTTTAATATTCCGGTGATCTCATCGATATTGTTGGCCGTAAGTGCTGAATTTATCGTGCAGATAACGGGGATTCCGCCTCCGCAGCTGGCTTCGAAAAGGTAATTCACTTTGTTTTTTCTGGCAAGCTCCAGAAGCTCACCGCCGTGATTTGCAACCAGCTCTTTATTGGAGGTGCATACGCTTTTCCCTGCTTCAAGAGCCTTTTTTGAAAACTCGTATGCCGGGTTTACTCCACCCATCACCTCGCAGACAACTCTTACTTCGTCGTCTTCCAATATCTTGTTATAGTCGTTTGTGATCTTCTTTTCGTTTTTGTCTCCGGGGAATTCTCTGATGTCGAGAATGTATTTTACCTCGATATCTTCTCCTACGTTTTCACTTACGGTTTTGTTGTTTAATTCGATTATATCCGCTACACCGGAACCTACCGTTCCGTATCCCAAGATTGCGATCTTCATTTTTTCTCCTTTATTCATATCAAATGAAAACAGTCGGATCATTAAGCTTTAATGCCTTTTGATCAGCTCTCCTTTTTACCGTTGGCCACCCACTTAAGATACCCGTTTATGAACGGATCGATGTTTCCATCCAGAACGCTGTCGGCCTGTGCCACTTCAACATTGGTCCTTAAATCCTTTACCAGCTGGTAGGGCTGCAGGAAGTAGGATCTGATCTGTGAACCCCAGGCTATGTTCTTTATTTCACCTCGGATATCCGACAGCTTTTCCGCGTTGTTTTCCTTTGCCAGCATATACAGGCGCGCTTTCAGCATCTGCATTGCCTTGTCCTTATTCTGGAACTGGCTTCTTTCGTTCTGGCAGGTTACCACAATTCCTGTCGGGAAGTGCGTGATCCTTATTGCCGAGGAAGTCTTGTTGATGTGCTGTCCGCCGGCTCCGGAGGATCTGTAGGTATCTATCCTGATGTCATCGTCTTTGATATCGATATCGATGTCTTCTTCAATGTCCGGCATAACATCCAGCGATACGAATGAAGTCTGTCTTTTGCCCTGTGCGTTAAAGGGTGATATTCTAACCAGCCTGTGCACGCCTCTTTCGGATTTCAAAAGCCCGTAGGCATTTTCACCATTTATCTGGAAGTCTGCGCTCTTAAGACCGGCTTCATCACCATCCAAGGTACTTAAGACTTCTACCTCGAGATTGTGTCTTTCTGCCCATCTTGTGTACATTCTGAAGAGCATGTTGCACCAGTCGCAGGACTCAGTTCCACCCGCCCCGGCATTCAGTGAGAGTATGGCGTTCTTGTTGTCATATTCACCCGAGAGCAGTGTCTTTACTCTTATCTTTTCAAAGTCTTCTTTAAAGGTTTCATAATCGGCTTTTATCTCATCTACCATGGTCTCGTCATTTTCGTCGTTTGCCATATCGATAAGAGAAAGCATATCGTCATACTGGCTTTTCAGCCTGTTAAAGGTCTCAACATCGTCCTTTAAGCTGCCGAGTTCTCTCGACTGTTTCTGGCTTTTTTCCGGATCGTTCCAGAAATCGGGCTCCTCCATAAGATGGCCCAGCTCCTCGATACGGTTCTCCTTTGAGGTGAGGTCCAGCGACTCGTGTAATTCCTTTAACGGTGCCTCATAATCGGCAAGTTCTAATTTAATATTATCAAGCTCTAACATTTTTCGTCCCTTTCAGTTACAGTTCAGCAGTCCGCTGAATCGTAACCCTTTCATACAAGCGTCAACAGTTGCGGCCGCCTCGTCAGAGGCCTCTGCCGTGACAGTACTTGTACTTCTTTCCGCTTCCGCAGGGACAAGGATCGTTTCTTCCGATCTTCCTGTCTTCTCTTCTGACCGGTCCCTTCTTTACGCTGTCATCTTTATTTGTTCCGGTGACCTTTGCCACCTGTTCACGTTCAACCTTCTGTTCAACCTTTACATGGAACAACAGCCTTACGGTGTCTTCCTTTATGCTGCTGGTCATCGCATCGAACATTTCAAAGCCTATGGTTCTGTACTCGATAACGGGATTCTTCTGACCGAAGGCCTGAAGGCCGATTCCCTGGCGGAGCTGCTCCATATCGTCGATGTGGTCCATCCATTTTCTGTCGATCACCTTTAAGAGTACCACTCTTTCAACTTCTCTTATTGCCTCGGGCTCGGGGAATTCCGATTCCTTGCTCTCATAGAGCTTAACCGCCTTCTCTTTAAGATAGTGCTGAAGCTCGGCTTTCTTCATATCTTTTACGTCCGGTGTCTTGATGGTGCTGATAGGCACGATGGGAAGCAGGAGGTCATTGAGCTCCGTGAGGTCCCATTCGCTGTTGGGCTGGTCATCGCCGATTACCGTGTCAACCGAATCATCAACTATATCGGTTATCATCTTGTATATAGAATCTCTCAGGCTTTCGCCGTCAAGAACTCTTCTTCTCTCATCATAGATGATCTCTCTCTGATCGTTGTTTACAGCATCGTAATCCAGGAGGTTCTTTCTGATGCCGAAGTTGTTGTCTTCTATCTTCTTCTGTGCTCTTTCGATCGCTTTTGTAAGCATGCCGTGCTCTATCTGCTCACCCTCGGGAACGTTAAGTGCTTCGAACACGCTCATCATTCTTTCGGAACCGAAGAGTCTCATTATATCGTCTTCGAGCGAGATGTAGAATCTGGATACACCCGGGTCTCCCTGACGTCCGGAACGACCTCTTAGCTGATTGTCGATTCGTCTGGATTCGTGCCTTTCCGTACCTATTATCATAAGTCCGCCCGCTGCCCTGGCTTCCTCATCCAGCTTGATATCGGTACCACGTCCTGCCATGTTTGTGGCGATGGTTACTGCCCCGTGAATACCGGCATCCGCAACGATCTCGGCTTCCTGTTCGTGGAATTTCGCATTCAGCACATTGTGCACTATACCGTTCTTTCTTAAGAGATTTGATAATTCCTCCGATGCCTCAATGGTGATGGTACCAACAAGTATCGGCTGCCCGGTTGCGTGTACCTTCTTTATTTCTTCTACTATTGCGTTCAGCTTTTCTCTCTTTGTTTTAAATACCGCATCCTGCAGGTCTATTCTTGCGATGGGTGCGTTCGTGGGAATGGTGATAACGTCCATTCCGTATATTTCCCTGAACTCTCTTTCCTCGGTGAGTGCCGTACCTGTCATACCGGCCTTCTTCTTGAACTTGTTGAAGAAGTTCTGGAAGGTGATGGTTGCAAGCGTTTTGCTCTCGCGTTTAACCTTTACGTTTTCTTTTGCTTCTATTGCCTGATGCAGGCCGTCGGAATAACGTCTTCCCGGCATTATACGTCCGGTAAAGGAATCTACGATAAGGATCTGGTCGTCCTTTACGACATAGTCCTGATCCTTGTGCATCAGGTTGTGAGCACGGAGTGCAAGTATAATGGTATGCTGGATCTCCAGGTTTTCAGGATCCGCAAGGTTTTCTATATGAAAGAATTTCTCTGTCTTTTCCACACCCTGAGCTGTGAGGTTTACGATCTTGTCCTTCTCGTTTACTACGAAATCTCCGGTCTCTTCGATTTCGGTTCCCATGATGGCGTCCATCTTGGTTAGCTTGTCGGATGATGCTTCACCTCGTTTTAACTGGCGTGCGAGCATATCACAGAGCCTGTAAAGCTCGGTGGATTTGTCGCCCTGTCCCGATATGATAAGGGGTGTGCGGGCTTCGTCGATAAGAACGGAGTCCACCTCATCGATGATACAGTAATGAAGGTCTCTTAAAACAAGCTTGTTCTTATATATGGCCATGTTATCTCTCAGATAATCAAAGCCGAGTTCGTTGTTTGTGACATAGGTGATGTCGCAGCCGTATGCCTTCTGCCTTTCTTCGTTGCTCATTCCGTTCAGCACACATCCAACGGTCAGGCCTAAGAATTCGTGGATCTGTCCCATCCATTCTGCGTCACGCTTTGCCAGATAGTCGTTGACCGTTACGATCTCTACGCCTTTTTCTTCAAGTGCGTTAAGATACGCAGGAAGTGTTGATACAAGTGTTTTACCTTCACCTGTTCTCATCTCCGCGATCCTGCCCTGGTGAAGAATAATTCCACCGATCAGCTGCACGGGATAGTGCTCCATGTTAAGGACTCTTCTTCCTGCTTCTCTTACGGTTGCGAATGCCTCGGGTAAAATGTCATCAAGTGTTGCCCCGTCGGCAAGTCTCTTTTTAAATTCTCTTGTTTTCCCCTTCAGCTCGTCATCGGAGAGCGCCATCATCGAATCTCTGAGTGATACGATCTTGTCCACAAGCGGCTGTATCCGCTTTAGCTCTCTTTCACTGTGGGTTCCAAATACTTTTTCTATTATATTCATGATCGGTCCTTTCAACTTCAGGTTCTACCGCTATGATCTTTTTTGCATAAATCTGCACACGTACAGAACATTTTAACAAATTTAGAAAACATATACAAGTATGGGTTTTCCGGCCGTCTTTTTCCTCCCTTTAGCCATCTTCCCCCTTCCGGGCGCCCTTGTTTTCCTCTACGCGATTGGCTAACTTGCTCTTTTTCTTCCCTCTTAGCCAATTAAGCCATTCTGTAGCTGCCATCACTGACGATTTCTAAGTTGATATCCGCCTCCACAGACTCCGCAAGGCACAAGCGCACATTATACATATCGCTGAAATCAACGAAGCTTTCCGCAACCTCCCTGCTGTTACCGCTGTCAGCCTTCCTTCTGACAAGTCTCTCCCTTAACAGACCTTCATCAGCGCGCACACTGATAGTAAGATCCGCATATTGTCTCAACTCTCTCCACCCCGGCCTGTCCAGAAGCAGATAATTCCCCTCAAGGATCACAATATCCCCATCCACCGTTATCGCATCCTCCTTAGGGTTATGCGTCATACGATTATACTCCGGCCAGCCGCACCGCTCACCCTCTGAAACAAGCTTCACTCTCTCTGTAAACCGTTCAAGATCAAAAGTCTCCGGACATCCCTTAACCTCGACCATCTTATACTCTTTTCCATCCCGCAAAATACTATGCGAAACGAGATAATCCTGATATCTGTGAAACCCATCCATCCCGATAGTCGTCACCGGCAAAAGTCCCGGCTCCCTCTCGGACAGAAATTTCAGAAAACTCAGCAGCGTGCTTTTTCCCGCTCCGGGAGGTGCCGCCAGAAAGACAAGCACCCTCTTACCTTTATTCGCAAACAACTGCTGTGCCTTCTTCAGTACAGGAATAAAAATATCCCTGATATTATCTTCTGTATATGTGGCGTCCACCTGTATCCCGTTTATCTCTGTTTGATATCTCATATCAAAACCTCAACTATCACTCTTAGCTAATATTTGCTCGCAAGTCTTGCGCACCTTATCCTCATTCTTCCTGGCAGATATATTTCCTATCCGAACCCGTGCGCATCCTTGCGTAGAATTTCATTTTCCAATGATCATTTTATCATTCCATTCTTTTCCGTAAAACCGTTTTTATTCACTATAATAAAACATCCTTGAGCATCTTCTTTATACCTTTGATATCCAGAGGATTATTCTCGGTTTCATACGTAAAAATAAGATTCCTTCCCGGATAGATCCCGTTTGCCCTGTATTCATCAAGCTTGTTTAAGCTGCCGCTCAAGTATTCTTCATCATCCAGAAGTCCGAAATGCTCCAAATATACCTCTTCTCTTGTCCTGATTTTCAACAATGTAAAATCCGGATATCTCACTCTCTGAGAGTTGGTTTTTCTATCCATCAGTGTTAAAGGCATCTCATAATGATACGGGATTCCCAGCTCACACAGCATATCTGCGATCATTGCCTCCGACTTCGACCTTACCATATCTCCCCTCCTGGTTTCATAAATCTTGTTCTCTTCCATATATGTATTCGGTTTAAATGTTTTATCCTGCCATTTCTCGGCATATAATTCATCTGTCAGTATATATGGGTTTATCAGTTTCTTACGTTGCGCAGAAAGTTTTATAAAAAAACTATCTGCACTATTTCCGGCTATTCTCTTTAAGAACCTTTCCTGCACTTTTAATTCTTCCCCGGCCAGCTTGAGAAATCTTTCCCGGTAATCCTTTTGTGCAAGGCCACAAGCTATATCTCTTTCTCGTTTTGGTATGTATTCTCCAATTGGATCGCTACTATCCAATATTCTGTAATATCTGATCTGTCTCTTGCCTGCACTCACCCGCAATCTACCATCAGGATAAGCAGCATGATCGTTTTCTGCCTGTCTGATGGCCTTTTTTAATACCTGAACTCTTTCTTTTACCATTCTGATCAATTCATCCATACTTTTCTCCTTCCTAATTGTGTCAATAATAAATTCATGCAAAATCACATTTATGCCTCAGCAACAAGTTTTGCTATGTAGAGTCATACAATTTCACATCATCCATTGAAACAAAAATCCCTCCTTATGCCTTAATCTTGCTTTTTCTTCTTCTAAGGCATACATCAAACTAAATTCCTGCCAGCACGTACCCCTGGCATATGCCTTAAAACCACTTTTTCTCCCCCTAAGGCATACAACGCTCTAAATTCCTGCCAACACGTACCCTGCGCATATGCCCTAAAACCACTTTTTCTCCCCCTAAGGCATACAACGCTCTAAATTCCTGCCAACACATACGTCGGGCATATGCCCTAAAACCACTTTTTCTCCCCCTAAGGCATACAACAAACTA
>JAILOD010000082.1 GCA_024691015.1 Lachnospiraceae bacterium | reverse complement strand
TCTATATATAAAATCAATTCCTTGCGCTGCAGGATATTTTGAATAATCCATATGCTCACTTAAAGTAAAAGAATGACTTCCTGACAGTTTTTCATCCCAGGGGATAACGTCAGACTTATAATTGATTCCATCATAACCGGTCCAGGACGCTACCAATCCATCTTCAAAAGCTTTGACAGATATATTGGTATATGGAACAGCTCCACGATTGTTATCATCAATTGTTGAAGTAGTACCACACTCATTAAATACAACAGCTGCATCCGTATCCGTATGCTCAGTAATAATCTCTCCTGTTTTTTCCAGTTTTGCTCTGTTATCCCAGATTCGCCTTTCATTAAACGTAGTACTTTCGAATACACGGTTCATTTCACTTTTTAATGCCTGTATTTCCTGATTTATATTATAACGATCACTGTCACTGTTTGTTCCGTTAGCGGCCTGGATCGATAATTCATTTATTCTCTGGAGCATATCATTGACTTCCTGAAGTGCACCGTCTGCTGTCTGCACTAAAGATATTCCATCCTGAATATTTTCAGAGCCTTGATCAAGGCCCCTGATCTGTAACCGCATTTTTTCAGAGATAGCTAAACCGGCCGCATCATCTGCAGCCCGATTGATCTTGTATCCGGAAGAAAGTTTTTCGGTGGTTTTAACTCTGGCGGATGTCCCTATATTGTATTGTCTCTGTGCGTTAAACGCAGCCAGATTGTGTGTATCAGAAATCATAAGTCCCAATTATCCTTATCCTGAACACTTGTTTCAATACAACTAACGCATCCTTGCAATTACTACATCGTCGTTTAAAGTTGTATGTATAAGTAATTATCACAATCAAACCTAATGCATGATAAATAAAGCTAATTTTTGTAATCAATGCATACACTACGATCATAATTATTTGAGGGTTTAAATATTATAATTTTCCTCATTAACCCACTATTCCCCCACACAAAAAAGGACCGGTCTCCCGGTCCTTTTTACTCATTTTATTTTTCATTTTTAAGCATTGGTCTCGCGATCTTTTCGTTGAAAAATTCGATCAGGGGACCCATGAAAAAGGCTGTTATTATTGTTCCTATACCAGCTATCTCAGGAACACGGCTTATCGGATTTCCGGCCGAAAGAAACAGTGCACAGCCGGCAATTATACAGATAAGATCCGTACAGATGCGGACGTATTTAAATTTACCCAGCCTCCATTTTCCCGAAAAAACTATTGCCACCGCATCATATGTGGAAACACCCAGATCAGCAGTCATGTAGAGAGCTGAGCCGAAACATATTACCACAATGGCGACCAACAGACACACGGCCCTGAATACGATCGACGGGTTCGGAAAAATGCTTTGAAGAATTCCCAGTGTAAACTGTGTAATATATCCAAACAAAAACAAATTAATAAACGTTGCGATACCGATGTTGTGACGGTCTACAATAAGACTGAACAACAACAAAATAGCATTAACTATCACATAAAGCGTACCGAAATCGATGGGAATAACCGAATCCAGCCCGCTCATAAGCGACTGAAACGGGTCAACACCGAGTGCCGCAAGCTTAAAAGCCCCTACACTGATAGCACAGATAATAACCCCCAAAAGTGACAAGGCAATACGACGTTTCTTTGCCTTAAGATATTCAATAGCTTTATTCATATCAGTTCACCCTATCCAGGATCTCAGCCGCTTCTCCCATTAACTTAATGATAGGAAGATGCTGAGGGCAAACCCTTTCACACTGGCCACAGCCTATACAATCTGATGCCTTACCGCTTCTCTGAACCAGTCCCGAATAAAAATTCTTCGATCTCCAGTCATCCGGATGACGACGAAGTGTATTTATTGTCCTGAACACATCCGGAATACTGATCTTTTTCGGGCAACCGTCGGTACAGTATTTGCAAGCCGTACATCCAATCTGAGGTATTCCCACAAGGGTTTCGGTAACCTCATTTATGATCTTAAGCTCTTCGTCATTTAAAGGCTCAAAATTCTTAAAAGTATTGAGATTATCCTCCATCTGATCTTCTGTGGACATTCCGGATAAAATGGTCATCACACCCGGAAGAGAACCTACAAAACGAAGTGCCCAGGATGCTACCGATTTATCAGGTCTGTAATCTTTAAATTTCTTCTCGATAGCCGGATCCATGTTTGCCAGTGCTCCGCCTCTTACAGGCTCCATGACTATGATGGGAATATTCCGCTCTCGAAGAATATCATAAAGCCTCTGGGAACGGACCACCGGATTTGTTCTGTCCAGGTAATTTAACTGGATCTGAACGAACTCAACCTCCGGATGAGCATCAACAATTGTTTCCAAAAGCTCGGGACTTCCATGAAACGAAAACCCGAAATGCTTTATCTTGCCTTCAGCCTTACGCTTCATACACCAGTCAAAACAATCAAATTTTACGTATGTATCATAATTGTTTCCTTCTTCAATTGAATGAAGAAGATAAAAATCAAAGTATTCTACACCGGCCCTTTCCAACTGTTCATTGAATATACGCTCAATATCCGCTTCCTTATGAATTTCCCATGCAGGCAGCTTTGTTGCCAGCATAAAGCTTTCACGCGGATAACGCTTTACCAGTGCCTCTCTTGCAGCAACCTCAGATTTCCCACCATGATACACATAAGCAGTATCAAAATAATTAAGACCCGCTTTCATGTAAGCGTCAACCATATCGCAAACACGGTCGTGATCAACCTTACCATCCTTTTCGGGCAAACGCATTAGCCCGAACCCCAGCTTCGACATACTTTCGAGATCAATAGCCATAATTTTTCCTCCTGTTTGTTCCCCAACGACTTATCGATTTATCAAATAAAATCGGT
>JAILOD010000071.1 GCA_024691015.1 Lachnospiraceae bacterium | reverse complement strand
GGAGCAATACCCGTAATTAAATTAAATGCATATTCTAATCCTTCAAGGATCATAAGCAGCATTTTGTATATGAGATAAAAATAATAGGCAAAGGTATGAACGATGAGATCAACGAGAAATTTAAGAGCTTCCCTTATCAGTGTTTCCACTACTCCTATAAATACATCAAAAATTGCCCCGAATATTTCATCAAGGATTTCGCATACCTTATCAAACATAGGCTGAAGAATTTTTTTCCATATGATATTTTTTATGGCATTTACGATGTAGTTTATACCGAACATTTCGAGTATCCAATCGTACCATTCAAGTTTAACCGTAACCATATATGTGTTTCCTCAGTTTAAAAAGTTCATCTGATCTTAAGGGTTCTTTTTGCCATTATAATAATAAATGCACTCATTGCCAGAAGGACAATGACAATCCCTAATAATAAAAAGATTGGCGTAATATCGGATTTATTGATAAAAAATTCATAATCCGTACTGTTGCCGTATGTATCCGATACGGTAAGAGAATATGATCCGTTTGCGGCTACACCTTCAAGATCGGTGGTATCCATTTCCTCTCCGTTAAGTGTAAGCGAAAAAAAAGCATCTTCTTCGGAAGGGGTAAAATACAGAGTATTATTAACCTCTTTTTCGATATTCTCGGAGAATATCATATAAGGCGCGGTTGTATCTCTTTTAAAGCTTACAGTAAGCTCGGGAGCATTCTTAATTGAAGCAGAAGTGAAAACCGCACTGTAATCACCGTCTGACTTTAAGATCATATAATCGTCTTTTGTATCAACAGGATTTCCGTTTAATTCAAGACTCTTTATCCGGTATCCGTAAGGCGGGCGTAACATATTGATCTGAAGAGGCTTATCCTTATCCACAACCCTGAAGGATATGTGGCTTGTATAGTGTTTACCATGAAGCTCTTCATAACTTCCGGCTTCCAGGGATACTCCATAGCTGCCGAAGGCTACCGTTTCTATACCCGATATCCCATCATCCCCATTTTGTTCTATAAAGGATTTACCTTCAAGAAGATAATCCTTTATTGAAGAGTGTGTGGAACCTCCCTGTATGGTTTTTATATAAACACTGTCATTGGAAAAGCTTCCGAAAGGAATATTCATCAGAAAACTGGAGCCGTCGGGATATGAGTATCTGAACTCTTTTGTATCTGCATTGTAGCTTACGGTAAGCTCGGGATTTTCGATCTTTTCATATTTTAATTTTGAAAATGATTGATCGGATGATCCTTTGTTCAGGCCTTTTTCAATTAATCCCTGTATCTGCTCTTTCTGCTCTTCGGTAAGCTCGTTATATCCCTTTTCCAATGCCTGGACATTCGGGTCGTTCGGATCAATATTATCTAAAATATCATCCAGGTTTTCACTCATAAGCTTTGCTCCTTAACCCGAATCCTTTCAAAGCTCTTTTCTTTTCTTGTGTGAATTGTTTTTTCCGCTCCTATTCCCTTGCGTTCACGGACGATCCTCTCAAGCTCTTTAAGATTTATCCTGCGGACTCCCGGTTTGGAATTATCGGCAGCCTTCTCAGGAGAAACCGCCTTTTCGGACGTGGTTCTGACAGTAGGCTTAAATCCTTCCTGCTTGCGTTTTTCCCTTTCGCTCATAAGGAAATCCATTTCCTTATCCCACATAGCTTTATTTTTTTCACTGTCGAAATATCTCATTTTATCACTTCCTATTTAGTAGTTTCAGTCGTTTCAGTTGTTTCAACGGCTGTCTCTGCTGTTTCTCCTCCCGTTGTCCCCTCGGGGATTTCTTCCGTACCTTCCGGGGAGGTCTCACCTCTTAAAATTTCTTCGTAATATTCATTTATTGCAGTATCCGCCACATTTACCAGTTTTGAATCAGAAGGCATTACAGCAACATATGATTCCTTGGGACCGTTTAAGGCTTCCTGTACCTGCAGGGAATCGTTAAGAAGTGAAAACGCCTCTCTTTCGCTGCATATGCTAAGTGATATGGTGCCGGAAATAATGTCTCTTACCATGGCCTCCTTATCTTCATATACGTTTCCTACAACGTTTGCCGACCCGGGAAACTGCTCTAAATAGGGCGAAACCGTAGAGGTATAGCCAATATTTCCGAGCGTCAGCACATTCAGATTATCCGTATAGTCAAACCTCTTTGCAAGGAAGTAGAAACCGCCTTTACCGTAATAACGTGACACCTTGAACTCCGAAAGAGCAGGTTCGGTATCAGATATCCTTCCGAAGGCTACATCGAGATCACCGGCCTTTAAGCCCGCTAGTACCGCATTAAGATTATCAGCTACCGTAACATCAAGGTCTCTCTGTGTTTTTTGTGCCAGGCGGTTAGCCAGATTTGCCTCTATTCCGGAAACCTTTCCGTCCTTATAGGTAAGATACTGGTCATTTCCGTTGATAAAGGCTACCCTTAACGGTCCGTTTTCTTCCGCAGAGCCGCCTTTTCCGCATCCGGTCAGGCCAAAGACCACAAAACACAGACACAAGATTAAACAAAACTTTAAATTTTTCATCGAACTCCTCCAAATATGATCAACCCTTTTATAATTATTTGCCCGTTTGATATTTAACCCATAGTGAACATCTCTGCTATTCCTTCACCTGCCTCAATGTTAACGTTTGTACGCTCACCGGGGGCAGTGATCACAAATGCACGGCCACGACCGTTATTAACAATATCGTCCTGCTCGCTTTCATTAATGGCGCCGGCATTTTCATAAAGCTTTATAAGATCCGTCATATCGTTAGGCGACAGAGGGAAGATAAACGAATACTGGCTGGCGTTTATGATAGCCGTGGATTTACGTGCCAGCTCCTCCGTACCTACAAAGTCCTTGACGTTCTGTGTGATAACGACCTGCATACCGTTGTATTTTCTGATACGCTTTGCCAGCTGGAACATAAAGTCCAGAGCAATCGGGTGCTTTTCATCGATAAATACGTGGGCCTCATCTATTACAATGATGATCTTACGCGAAGCGTGATACATCATATTGTATTCTCTGTTCTTGATAACCTCGTTATCAAGCCATTTTAAGACCAGAAGCATCTGTGCATTTGCAATGGTATTGTTTTTGTTGGCAAGAAGCGACTGGAAATCAAATACAACAAAGTTTTCCTCTGTTGATATGGTTGCTTCACCGTTCCATAGAAGAGCATCTCTTCCACCCTCGGCAAACCTTGAAATGGCAGCCGTAAGAGAACGTAGGATCTGTCTGGAGTATTCGTTATCCTCCGACACCATCTGGAAGGCCTCTAATATCTCATCGTAAAGATCCTGGAAGGTAGGGTAATCAGCCGGCGTGAAACCCGAAAGATCGGTATCACTGTCTATACCCAGCTTCTTATACATGGCATTGGTTAAATTGTTTAAATAATCCAGCTGCTCCGGTGCCAGTCCGGGAAGGATCTGTCTGTAAAACTCCTCCAAAAACTGAAGGTGCTGGGAATAGCTGTTTACGGAGCTCTTCATTTCCGCATCATCTTCGTCATCCGAAAGCGAGGTGATAACGTGGAAGGGATTGAGCCGTCCTTCTGCAGCGGTTCCCACATCAATAACCTTTCCGTTTAAGTTCTTTGCCATCTTCGTATATTCATTCTCCGGGTCCAGAACAAAGATCTTGGAATCCTCTGCCGCAAGCTGTGCTAAAAGCGATTTTGTGGCGTAGGATTTACCGGAACCGGACTTACCGATGATAATGGTATTGGAATTAACTCTTTCCGTATTTCTCAGGAAGAAATCGATAAATACGGGAATTCCACCGGAACGGCCGACAAATATACCGTTCTCATCCTGAAGGTTCTTATATACAAACGGGAATACGGCCGCTATGGAATTTGAATGGATTCCTCTCTCATAACGCTCAAAGGCGTCGTAAGCCGAAAGTGAAGATGAAGTATAGGCCTCAAACTGCTCCAAAAACATCTCCGTGGTTCTGAAGCCTTCTTCCGAAAGGGCCTGCCTGACCTCTTTTCGCATAGAGGAAATTTCCTTCTCGTTTCCTTTATACAGCTGGTTCTTGTTCTTTTCCGACTGCCCGTAATCGTTTACCTGCAGGAAAACATTTACGTTAAACAGCATCTCGTTTTCACCCTGAAGAGCTCTTAATACCTCGGCAAGAGCGTTTATCTGTGTATCGATATCGATAATACGGCTGGCCTTACCGGTTGAGTTCATCTGGTCACGAAGCTCTTCCAACGAACGGTCTATCTGTCTTATGGCCTTTGGTCTCTCAACGGGCTTCATCTTAAAAACGATCTTTGTTCCTACGGTATTATACATTTTTGCGCCCCAGCCATTTCCCACAAGAACCGGATAATCTCTTATCCTTAAATTATGCGTGATGAGATCGTCATACTGAACCATACGCGTGCTGATCTTTATTTCCTTGGGAATTATCCAGTCCATATACTGATCGGGTTTTAAGGCATCGGCTTCTCTTTCATCGAAATTCATACCGTAATTGTATTTTAAGAAAATTGCCAGATCCTTACCCTTGAGCTGAGTGCATTCCATCTTCTGTTCGCCGAACTGTTCTAAGACCTGTTTTGCCTGTGCTCTTAGGAGGTCTCTGTCCTTATCCAGAAACATAAGATAATGGAAGGGGATATAAACCTTATCCCTGAAATTTATCTTTTCAAGATCTGCTATTCTGTCCTCAATTATCTCAACACGAACCAGAAACTCTTCCTTGGAAAGGATACCGTTCATAAAGGCTTCTTTAAGATCATCCAGACGCTTGTTTTCGCCTTCGATAAAGCTGTCGTACATAACGGGACGGTCAAGCTTAACTATATTTATAGTTTCATCCACTGAAGCGGTTCTTAAAATTCCTCCGAAAACCCTGTCTATCATAGTATTCTGCCGGTTAAAGGTATAAAACCTGAATTCCACTGATGGAATCTGTATTACCACACCGCTGTAGTCCTCACCGTATTCTATGAACTCTCCGTCCACTCCGGTAAAAGGCGTTATATCTTCAATAGACAGGCCCTTTTTTGTCTTATCCTTCCGGTGAAAGCATCTGGGCCGCCCAAAGTAGCGAAGTGCGTATAGAACCAGAAGATATCCTCTGTCTTCATCTATCGGAAAAACAAGAGCTATGGTTATTACTAAAGCTATTATTGCAAGAGGTATATGCAAAGGCAGATTTGAAATAGCAAGACTTATCACAAGTATGCCTCCGGTAGCGGCAATGATAACATCCATCACCTCTACTCCTCTGAAAAGCTCCATTCTGACATTTGTTCGTTTTGGTATAACCCTCATTTAATTATCCTCATCTTTTTTATTATCACCGAGGATCGTCTCCTCAAAGCTTGCACTGCTTCCGGTAAGAGTGTTGGCATAATCCTCAATACCGCCACCTAACAGTGTTTCCTGCATACTCTTTTTGTCTGAAACAGCAGCACTGAGATCTTCATTTGATGCACTGCCTTTATCGCTGTCTTTATCCTTGCCCGAATCGTTCATCAAAGATGATAAGCCGGCATCGGAAAACGTCCTTGATGCAGTACTTGATGCACGGGAACCCGATCCGGAAGAACCGCCCCCTGAACTTCCCGAACCGGGAGTTCCGCCATTAAAAACCATCTGAGCAGCTTTATTGATCCCGGAGCTTTCCCTGGATTTGGGAGCATTACGGGGATTTCCACTCAAAGCATCGGCGATCTTTCCGGGTGCTTTTAATGAATTAAATTGCGACTTACCTGCGTCTTTTATAGCGCCTATAGTCTTTCCAACCGCAAAATTACCGATCATCTGTCCCATAGCAGCCTGTTCCTGTTCCTGCATACCTGCTCCGAAGCTTAAGATTGATGTGATAAGAGGTCCTGAAGGCCTTATTGCCATGGCACCACCGGCCATAAATAAAAGCTTAATAATGTAATTCTGTAAAACAGAACCGTTTTCCCCGGGTGGAGTAAAGGAAATACTATTATTAAACATCATTTCAGCAACCATAAAATACAGACGCATTACAGCAACCATACCGAATCCGCTGAACAGCTTACCGACGAAAAGCTCCATCCATTTTTTGAAATGTTCACCGTCGTCTAACGGCATTGTGGCTATAAATAAAGGTTCCACCGCCAGCAGTATGATGACGTCATAAATCCTGCAGATAAAGATGAACAATGTCATACAAAGAATGACCACAAAGACTATTCCCGCCATAAAGCCTGTTATATAATCAAGACCTCTGAAGGTAAAAAATTTTTTAAACAAACTTCTGTTGGCAAATGCCGGAAGCTTTTCCGAGGGTGGGATAAGCCCATGTGAATAATCACCTTTAGTCGGCTTTAAGTAAAACTGTTTTCTGATATCATCCATAACCCCGATATCAGCCGGATCCGACCCCTTGTAACTGGCATTATATCGTGCTCCGCCGATAACCTTTTCTTCATCGACTGCATCCAGCGTTGTTATCGTAAACAGCGTTCTTGCTATACTGGTTGGAGCGCCTCTGCTGAATGCCCCATCCAGAGTCTGCAGTATGACGCAGGACAGCATGATGAAAAACGCGGCCATCAGCGGAAATATAATATAATAAAGCATGGCTTTTGCCGTCATCTTCAAAACATGACTTACCGGTTTTGTCTGTTGACCGTCAAATTCAAACATTGACTTTACGGTTGCAAGTATTGAACATAAAAGACATACCGCCATTCCGATACCTATCATGCCCGCAATTATCTTATGAACCGAATCCATGCTGTATACTGCTAAAATAAGAGGCTGAAGCTTATCTCCACCTCCGGAGTAGTTATGGATGGGGATAAGACCGCTTGCCACATCCAAAGCATCCTCAAGGCATTCCAGGATCATAAGCAGGGTGCAATACGACCTGTAAAAACTTTCAAAAATGTATTCCAGAACGATATTAACCAGATCCTTAAAAAAAGTCTCATATATAAAATATAATGCCGGAGAAAGAATTTTAAAGACCAGTTTAAAGGCACCGCCTAATAACCATCCCAACCATTGAAATACAGGATTAACGATCCATTCCATTATTTTATTGGCAATTGTAGCAAAAATGCTTTCCAAACGAACCGTTGTCATCTATTTCTCCTAAAACTAACGTTTACCTGAAAATGCGCCGCCACCACCTCCGGCACCGCCACCGCCGCCACCGCCGGCAGCACCTTTTGCAGCATTCATAGCGCCGGAAATCTTATTTTTTGCAAATCCCGCACCTCTTGTAGCGGTATTCTTTATTACAGCAGCAACAATTTCACCTTGTTTCATAAGCCTTACAAGAGCCGGATCGATAACCTGAAGTATCGTATACTGGCTGCGCCAGGCGGCAAAGGCACCTCCGAGGATCAAAAGCAGCCTGAAAATATATTCCATAGCCATCGGGAAGGCTTTTGCAGAAAGATCGTTTACATTTTGTCCGTCCCAGGACCAGAAGGAATTAAACATTGATGAAAACATCATTTCGGTCGCAACATCCGTGGCAGACGCCGCGCTTCCTCCGTATAGTGAGAAGCCCAGGCCTCCCACGCCGAACATTCCGAGAACTGCCAGATAAATCCTCATTGAAATAATGGGCCCGAAACAACCTAAGGAAAATCCCACAAACATCTGTTTCCATTTTTTAAACTTTTCGCCCTCATCCAGAGGGATCATACTGACGAACCAG
The DNA here is from genome assembly GCA_024691015.1 of Lachnospiraceae bacterium. Taxonomy (GTDB): domain Bacteria; phylum Bacillota; class Clostridia; order Lachnospirales; family Lachnospiraceae; genus NK4A144. The sequence goes on along the minus strand of JAILOD010000071.1, from coordinate 6,938 downwards.
GGACTTAATACAAACAACAGAAGTAAAATAAATATTCTCATTATTGCCTGCAGGATAACAACACACAGTATGATGGCTGCAAATCCCGAGCTGATAAAAGCAAGTGCGTAATTGATCTTCTGATAATTCACCACGTTGATGGAGTTTGAAGTAGCAAACATCCTTCCCTTTGAATATTTTTTTCTTAAGCTCTCACTCTTAAACTCGGTTCCAACACCCGTAGCATACAGGGTGTCACACATTTTTGCGTCTTTATCCTGTCCGAGACGAACTATTTCTCTGGTTGTAATAGAAGCAAATTTTAAAACCAGAAGACAGGCCAGCGGAACCAGAAGGAAGGTAATGGAAGCCTTGAAGGCAAGCTTTAAAACCTTGGTTACAGGCCTTCTGTTTTCTCCGATACTGTCCCCCATGGATTTAATGACCGCAAATATTGTTACAAGGAAACATAAGGCAAAAGCCGCCAGCATGATATACCAGTATGCATTCTGTATTATATTTCCGCTGAAAAGTACCTCTAAAAAGCTTTGATCCTCGATAACCTTCTTATGACCACCTGTTGCAACCCAGCCTGATGAAGTCCTTACATAAACTCCGGATACACCGGAAAAAATGTCAAAGATCTGCTCAAGAATCCAGACGAATTTTAATAGTCCTACCCAGATATCGTACAGCTTTGCAGAAATCCATTTATAAATGGTCTGAAAAACCCATTCCTGAACCATACCAAGAACGTTACGCATAAGATCCTTGAATGGTTCAACGAAAATGGTATTCAGTACATTTTTTAACATGTCGATAAAATCCAGTGATACATAATACATATAAACACCCTTTTTTATGAAACAATTAAAATTATCGTACCGCTACTTTCTTTCTGATCCTTATAAGATAGATCACAGCACCGGCTATCAGTGCCAATACGAAGAGTATTGCAAATACCGCAGCCACATTCACTCTGTACCTTACCTTGAATGTCATGGTAGATGTGTTGTTCGCATTATCATACGCGGTAAGAGTATAGTTACCGGAGCCTTCAACAACATTTACTATGTCGGGATCGGAAATTAATTTATCTCCCTTATACAAGGTACAACGTACTACATCATTTGTAAGATACGTGATATTTGCCACATTCGGCTCCACCTGAACGTTAAAGAGCGGCGGAAGCGTATCAAGTGCAATGTTTACTTCAAAGCTTCCATTACCCGATGACATCGTCACCTCGTAAACACCGTCCTCATAAAGCCTGAGCACATCATCTCTTATGATGGATTCCGGCCTGTCCATTCCGTTAAAGCGAACAGATGTAAATGTCATTCCTTCAGGTGCTCCAAAGGATCCTGCATCCGATACGGGTCCTGAAAAGATCCTGAAGCGGAATAACGGAGATTTGGCTCCGTAGGCATTCTGGAATTCTGTCGAATCCGAGGTTATATATACGGTGTAGCTTCCTGCTTCCTGGATATAATTACCTGATTCATATCCTTCAAAAACCTCTCCATCTTTATATACGGTTGAAGTCAGATTATCTGCCAACTGAAGCATAACTGCATCATTAGTCAGCATTCCGTTGGGTACATTCGAGTAGAAATAATCTCCGGTAAGCAGAGTATTCTTATAAAATCCGGACTGGCTGTCATATTCTCCGCTCATACCGTTTACGGCGAGGAACGTCTCATTTGCCTTGGCGATCGTTGTTGTAGTCTCTTCGGGTTCTTCCGGTTCGCTGACTTCGTTTTCGCTAACCTCTTCATAGGAGAAGTCGTCCGGCATCATTTCCTCGGGAAGCTCTTCCTCGGGCATTGCTTCACCGTCAAGCAATCCTTCTTCGGTTTCATCGGCAAAATATCCGTTATTGTCTATTGCTTCATAGCCTTCTATACCGGTTTCATACTGGATACGGAAACGGTATTTGCCTCGCTGGATAACCTGCTCAGAGAAGGGCTTATCTTCTTCATCTTCTCCGAGAACATAGATTGTTAGGACATAGGAGCCCTGTTCTGTAATGGGAGTTCTGGATTCGAAATCTACACGGTTTCCGTCTTTTTTAAGTGTGGCATCTACTCCGTCGGGAACATCCACTACAACGGGACGGTTTGTAACGGAACCGTTTGCAAGATTGGTGAAAACCGAGCAGTCTTCATTTAACTGTTCTTCGAAAATCTTGTAATTTTCGTGATAGCTCTCACTGAGGCCGATCTCTTCTATCGTAGGTCCTATCGCCTCGGTTTCCATTCCGTTCATCAGCTGTTCAACGGTCACACAGGAGGTGCTGGTGCTCGATGTGGATGAAGATGAACTGGAGGATGAGCCGTATATGTTCGTAAGCACCTCATACAGGCTTTTGCCCGCATCTGAAGAGCTGCTGGACGAATCGCTGTCGGCATATACAATGTTGTTCCCGGTTATAAACAGCGCCATTATATGCGCAAACAGGAACAGGCATAACATATGCAGACCTAATTTCTTCAGGAACTTCAAACCGCTCTGATCCCTGTTTGAAGCTTTAAGTTTACTGTTTCGTTTCATTTTTCCTACTCCCCGTGTTACTGATTGAATCTATCATTATTTGTTCTCTTCTTCGTCATCTTCATCGATATCTTCATCATCTTCATCGATATCTTCGTCATCTTCATCGATATCTTCGTCTTCGTCGATATCTATGTCCTCATCGATGTCTGAATCATCTTCATCGATATCTTCGTCCTCATCGATGTCTGATTCATCTTCATCGATATCTTCGTCATCGTCGATATCTTCATCGTCATCAAAGTCTTCGTCAATGTCCTCATCTGTATCTTCTTCGTCTTCATCGCCGATGTCTTCATCATATGAGCCGTCATCCTCGTCGAGATCGTCATCATCGTCTAACTCATCATCGAAGTAGCCATCGTCCTCTTCGATGTTCTGAGCATTATCGATATCCAGATCAACGGGCCCGTTCTGTTCGAAGTCATCTATGAGGCTCTGCATGAGGGACAAGGCTTCTTCATCCATATCCTCATCTTCATCCTCGTCATCATCATCTTCAATGTCCTCGTCGTCCTCATCATATTCATCATCAAGATCAGCGTCGTCCTCATCGAAGCCGTTCTCGTCCTCATCCGAATCCTCATCCTCATTGCCTTCTCCGTCTTTATCCAGGATGAGATAATTTCTTTCATCCAGATCGTAGTAGATCTGATCGCCGAAAAAGACGTTTGCACGAACATCTGTAAGGTCCATCTGTCCCATTGAATACAGGGGACACTTATAGGAAGGAGTAAACTTTGTCATAAGCGGGAAATTGTTGAAGGTAACGACAATTGAATTTCCCGTACTCTTTGCATTGTTAAGACGCGTCAGATCTGAAGGGTAGATAAGAGGCCTGGTCTGGATCTGACTGGAAATATTGATATTTCCGCTTTTATCTTTAATTCCGGAGGAAACGCTCTGTGTGCGGACGGTCATGTTACCGCACATCTTTGAGAACTCCTCACAGGTGGGGATATCGTTAGAACCGATGAAAAGCTTGATACCGCAGTTACCCTTTACGATATCTGCAACAGTTTCGCCGTAAACGTTTTTCAGCTGGGCGAATGACTGAACGATCATCTCAAACCAGATCTTTCTGGAACGTCCAACCGTGATCATCTTATCGAATTTGTCGATCTTGGGCATGTTACCGAACTCGTCAAGGAGGAAGAAAACGTTTCTCGGAAGCGAAAGATCCTCTCTTGCGGATGCAACCTTGATAAGTGCCTTATAAATACACAAAATGAACACGGCTGCAAGAGCGTGTCTTGTGTCTTTTTCATCAGGTATTTTTAAGAACAGGGCCGTAGGCTGGTTTGCAAACTCCTCGGGGCGGATATCTGTAGCGCTTGTTAACGCACAAAGACCTTCGTCATTAAACATGGAGAGCTTATCAAGAGCAATACTCATGTATGATGACAAAGTCTGTGTAGCCGCAGCCAGAACCTGTCTTGAAAGAGAGGCGGCTTTGGAAAGCTTATCTCTTCCTTCAAAGAAATCCTTAAGAGCCGCATATTCATCGGCGGAATTTCCAAGTGCCTTATTTATGTTGTAGAAGCAGAACTTATCCTTGGTCATCTCAAGCTTGGGATCCTCTGAGTCCTCAAGCATTGCGAGACATACGGCCATGATAATGGAACGTGCTCCCTTTTCCCATACGGGATCCTTTTCGTTTTCTATGGGACAGAGAACGCTGACAAGGTCGTTCAAGTCCTCGTAGCAGGCATCGTAGAGCTTCTGCTTTTCTATCTTCAGCTTGTTTAAAAGCATTTCTCCGTCTGCATACGCTCCGCCTTCCCATTCAAACCAGGTCTCGGCACCTTCGAACTGTTCGGGTTTGTCAACCTTGTTGAGATCGGGGTAGTCGTCAATGGAGTCGGTGTGCTCAAAAATATCATTACCCATATTGACGTATTCCTGATAGGTGTCAAATATTGAACCCAGGGGATTCCATCTGAAGGAGCTGTAGGGATCACGAAGATCCAGGACCATGCATTTATAGCCGTTTTCTGTAAGCAGCTTTGAATGCAGCTGGAAAAGCTCTCCTTTAGGGTCCGTACAGATCATTGAAGAACCGGCCTTTGCACGTCCGAGGATCTGGACAACAGGGTTAACAAAGGTGGTTGTTTTACCTGAACCGGTAGCACCGATGATGATCCCGTGTGCGGGAGGAATGATGTTTATATCCATATCCTTCTTTTTGGAATTATAAACGGCAAACAGCGGAATTCCGTCTTTTTTAAGATCCTTTAGTTTTGAGAAGCTGGTTCTGGGAAACAGCTCGTCTCTTTCCTTATCTTCCATCCAGCGGGAATTCTCAAGTGCACCCTCAACACGCTCAGCCTGTCCGCCAAGCATACGTTTGGAAGCCTTAAGAGAACCGCCTGTACCATAGATAACACTTAAGAATCCGATTATGACCACTTCGGCCAGACCGTAAATGATAAACATCGGTGAAAAAACCCGGGGAAGATCCTCTGCTGTAAGACCGAACGGTTCTCCGCTCATGGCGTGTCCTAAGGATTCCAGCGTTGCGGTGGTTATGAGACCCAGTACAACGACTCCGCCTATGATAATAGGCAGCCATTTCAAGAGACTTTTCTGATAATCTTCAATATTATCCTGAATTATATTCTTCATACGTTACCCCTGTTAAAAATCTATTCTTCAAACAATTGTGATACATTCTTATTTTTGATCCTTGTCTTCTGATATAACAGATAACAGCCATAGGCCATAAGGCCGCCTGCGAGGCCAAGGATTACTATCAGGAATTTATTCTGTGCAAGTGCCTCCTGGGATCCCGGATAACGCAGATAAATTATCCAGAGTATTGCGGAAGGCAGGTTAAAGGAGGAATGCATTATAATGCTGTATGCGATATTGTCCTCCATTATCGAAATCTTTCCAAGTGCCATACCCATAGCAAACGCATACAGTATCCACAGTGAAGACCCATGCATAATGCCGAAAACAAGGCTTACGGTAAAGATCGAAGCTTTTTCTCCCCAATGCGGAAGAATGGTATTAAGCATATAACCCCTGAAAACTACTTCTTCGACAATGGGAGTAAAAAAAATGCCAAAAAGCATACTTAAAAGTACGCTCCATCTATGATAGATATCATCTATCAACTGCTTATATTCTTCTATGGGCCCAACCGACGGCAGTAATGAAAAAATTGCCGACAGGAAAAGCGCCGCTCCCATTCCAAATCCGGCGCATAACAAAAGCTTTTTTTTATTCAGCCTGTCCTTATATAGACTGGCATCCTCAAAAAAAGTGCTTCCGGCTTTTTTAGATCGTTTCCTTAAAATGATGAATGTGATGATGACACCGATAACCGAAAAAATATTTGAGAATTCCTTCTGGAACCTGTTTATGGGCATGCTGCCTAATAATATCACATCACCTACAAAGAAACAAAGTAAAAGTACACCGACATATATTAATAAAGGCACGATAGCCGGGAAGAAATATCTTAAAAAGGAAAACAGCTTACGTTCAACTATCTCTCTCTTATCCATTTCTTCCCGTTCTTCGTTCTGGTGAAATATTTTTTTCATATATCTTTAATTTTTCACATAGAAGCTACATTAGATTTATTCTTCTGGCTTTCTGCTCTTCTTCTTTCTTTCATTTGATCTATCATCCTTTGTTTCTGTTCAGGCGACATATTTTTCCTCATTTGTTGAGCTCTTGTATGAGCGCTTAAATTCTTTAAGTCTTTTGCATTATTCGCTTTCTGAAGAGTTGAAGGTTTCTTCTCCGCTTCCGCTTGTGTCTTCTCCTGAGTTACAGGTTTATTCTCTACACTCGCCTGCGTCTTCTCCTGAGCAACCGTGTTAAAGTTTTCTAATTCTCTTTTTTCAATAGTAGATAAACGCATATACGATTGAATTCGATTATTACCCTCAAGTTTGTCCTTCATAAGCTTGGCATAATTAGCGGCTTGTGTTTCACCCATTGTAGGATCAGACTGCTGCTCATAATGCTCTATAAGCCTGGTTGCTTGTTCAAAAAGACTTACATGTTCAGAAGCAAGAGATTTACTGTTGTTTTTAGGATCTTTTGATTTTTCATTCAGATCCTTTACAGCTTTCCGGAAGTCTTCTATTTCTTTGTTTGAATTATTAGGTTCTTTCAAAGCATCAGAGAGATATTTATCGACAATATCCATATACTGCGATTTGAACCAGCGGGGAGCATCTTTTTCAACCTGCTTTTCGGCAGAAGTCTTGGGAACTTCCTGTTTTGTCTGCTGAACATTTTCGTTTAGAGTATTCTGCTTATTCTGTTCTTTCTTAGGCTCTGCTTTTTCTGTAACCTTTGTCTCCTGAACATTTTCCTGCTTTCTCTGATCCACTTCACTCTGACGGCCTTCCAGATTGGGACGCCTGTTTGATATAGCATTGCTTCTG
>JAILOD010000056.1 GCA_024691015.1 Lachnospiraceae bacterium | reverse complement strand
GATAAGATCAGTCAAATGTGTATCGACGTTAATTTATCGCTTTCTTCTGATATGAAGGAAAAGCTGTTAAAAGCCGCGGATGAAGAAACATCCCCGCTTGGCCGTGAAATACTGGGCCAGCTTAAGAAGAATCTTGAAATCGCAAAGGCCGAAAGCATCCCAATCTGCCAGGATACCGGAATGGCCGTGGTATTTCTGGAGATAGGCCAGGACGTGCATCTTGTTGGAGGAGTGCTTGAAGATGCCGTAAATGAAGGCGTAAGACGGGGTTATACCGACGGATATTTAAGAAAATCCGTGGTGAGCGATCCTCTTATCAGGGAAAATACAAAGGACAATACTCCCGCAATAATCCATGAAAAAATAGTTCCGGGAGAGAACGTGAAGATCACACTGGCTCCCAAAGGCTTCGGAAGCGAAAATATGAGCAGGGTATTCATGCTGAAGCCTGCTCAGGGTGAAGAAGGCGTTAAAGAGGCCGTTCTTACAGCTGTTAAGGATGCCGGACCGAATGCCTGTCCTCCGATGGTTGTGGGTGTCGGAGTTGGTGGAGATTTCGAAAAAGCGGCTATTATGGCAAAAGAAGCGCTTACAAGAAGCGCGGATTCTTCATCGGAGCTTCCTCATATTAAGAAGCTTGAGGAGGAGATTTTGGATATGATAAACAAAACCGGTATAGGGCCGGGCGGACTGGGCGGTTCGGTTACGGCACTTAAGGTGAATATAAATACATATCCCACGCATATTGCGGGGCTTCCGGTGGCCGTAAACATCTGCTGTCACGTTAACAGACATATAAGCTGTGTAATATGAAAACAATATTTAGTTAGAAGTTATCAACAGATTATCAACATATTGTGGATAAATAAATCGGAGAAACAGATAATGGATATTAAAATACAGGCACCCTTTAATAAAGAAGAGATAAGCAAATTACGGGTTGGAGATTCGGTAAAGATAAGCGGTATCATATATACGGCCCGTGATGCGGCACACAAGAGAATGGATGAGACACTTTCCAAAGGAGAGGCTCTGCCGATAGATATTTCGGGAAATGTTATATATTATCTCGGGCCGTCACCGGCTCGTCCCGGGCAGGTTATCGGCTCGGCCGGTCCAACCACTTCAAGCAGAATGGATAAATATACACCCCGCCTTTTAGACCTGGGGCTTCTTGGAATGATAGGAAAGGGTAAGCGCACAAAAGAGGTTCATGACGCTATAAAGAAAAACGGAGCGGTTTATTTTGCAGCCATCGGCGGTGCGGGGGCTCTGCTTTCAAAATGTATTAAAGAGGCAAAGGTAGTGGCGTATGATGACCTCGGAACAGAGGCAATACGCGAGCTGAAGGTTGAAGATCTCCCCTGTATAGTGGTAATAGATTCAACAGGCGATGACCTTTATGAAAAGGTTGGTGAAAAGGTCGGCAATAGTTAAGGTTGACAAACTGCAATGTCAAATGTATAATTAGTGAGCGTTTGGCAAAAGCGTAGGTTTAGGCTCGGAGAAGTACTCAAGAGGCTGAAGAGGCGCCCCTGCTAAGGGTGTAGGTCGAGTGATCGGCGCGAGGGTTCAAATCCCTCCTTCTCCGCTATTATTTTAATAGCATCATTATTTTTCAATTATTAAAGTGTAAAGTGAATAAGGTTCTTTATATGTGGAGGGTTACAGATGGAAAGAAAATGCAATAAAAAGCTTCTGTATGCCCTTTCTTTTTTTATTCCGGTACTGATGCTCCTTGCGATCCACTTTTTCCACGGGATCTTTCCCTTTGGTGACGCCACCATTATGACGGGTGACAGCGAGTACCAGTTCATCGATTATCTTTCCTACTTAAAAACCATAGTCTTCGGAAACAACGATTATTCCTATTCCTTCAGTAAAAATCTGGGTGGGAATATGGCAGGCTTTACGGCTTATTATTACCTTGGGCCGCTTGCTTATATTTCGCTTCTTTTTCCGGCACGGGATCTTCCTATAGCACTGGGCGTTATGCTTATGCTCACGGTCGGGCTCTGTTCTCTTACAAATTGTATTTATCTTACCGAAACGGGGAGCCCCAGAAAGCTTAATCTCCTTCTGGCGATAACCTATGCCTATTCGGGATTTTTAGCTTCGTATTATCAGATAATATTATATTATGCGGCGCAGATCCTTCTGCCGCTGGTAATGCTGGGGCTGGAACGGCTCATAAATGATCCGAAAAAAAGAATCCTATATATGGTTACCCTGTCTGCGGCAGTTCTTACAAATTATTATTCGGGATATATGATCTGTATCTTTTCACTTCTTATGTTTATTTATAAGTTATTGTTAAGATCGGATCTTAAGAATCTGCTGAAGGATAATGTTGAGCAGATAAAGAGCTTTATAATAAGTTCTGTTCTTGCGGTATCGGTTTCGGCATTTAATCTCATTCCGACGGCTCTTTCTCTGTCGGGTTCAAAGGATAACTTTGCACTGGGCTTCGGCAGGCAGTTTCCTTTTTCACAGGTGTTTTCAAAGCTTTATACAGGAGCCTTCAAGGGGAATGTAAGCACAGGAATGCCCAATATCTACTGCGGAATGTTTGTGGTGCTGCTTCTGTTCGTATATTTCGTGGACCGTCACAGGGCATTAAAGGAAAAGCTTCTTTCTGCAGGATTTATTGTTTTTATGCTTCTTAATATGTACATAAGTACTCTGGATGTTATCTGGCACGGAATGAACAAGCCCATCGGTTTTCCTTTCAGATATTCATATATGTTATGCTTCTTTATGATAATGCTCTCCTACAAGGGATATTCCAACAAGCGAAGCGCTCTGTCCGTAAAACAGCTTCTTATATTCTTCGGAGTGTTCCTTATGTATTCGGCATATCTTTTGCTGGTTCACAATGAAACTACGGGAATAAGGGAAATATTGTTCTCGCTTCTTATGCTCTTATGCATTGCCGGGATCATTAATGCCTATGTCAGAAAGTGGGTCGGAAGAAAATTCGCATTTTTGATAATGGGCTTTGTCATCATCCTGGATCTGGCTTTTAATGCATCTGATGCTCTTAACTATTTCGAGCTGGCATCACTATCCGAATATCGCGCCTACATCGATGAAATGGGGAAGACTGTTTCGGATATGAAGGCACAGGCTCCGGATGAAATGTACAGAACGGAAAAATATGTCCGTCGTACTCACAATGATGCGATGCAGTTTGATTATATGGGGCTGTCTCATTTCAGCTCCAGTGAGAAGCGGGAAAAGCTGACATTTCTCGGAAAAACAGGTATAAGAAGCAACGGAAACTGGGCATTTTTCGGAGAAAGCAACACTGCTTTATTCGATACTCTTTTCGGGGTGAAATATATTATTTCAAAATACAGGACCATTCCGAATCATTATGGAAGAGTTGTAACCGATGATGAGTACAAGGTTTTCGAGAATGACAATTATTACGGGATCATGTTTATAAGCAACAGAGATATAAGGCATGTGGATTACAGTGCATATATAAATAATCCTTTTGCATTTCAGGAGGCAATTGCTGATAACATTAACGGAAAGGATAACAAAATCCTGCAGGGTGTGACGGAGGCAGAACGGACTCTGGAAAACCTTAAGGAGATCAAAGAGGACGGCTACAGCAGGTTTGAACGTATAAATAAAGAAGAGGAAGCGGCCGTACATTATTCGGTAAAGGTTCTCGATCCAACGGCAGATGAGGATACGGGAGAAAATCTCTTTGTTTATTTTGATGCACCCGAAAATCAGTCGGCACATATATACAGATATGATACCGATATGGGCGAATATTTCACCACCTACAGATGGAACGTTATAAATATGGAGGCCCAGTTTAAGGGAGATACATATGAAATAAGAGTTTGTCCCGATGGTGACGAGCTTACACTTTCAAACGCATTCTTCTGTTACGAAGACAGGGATGCGCTGAAAACCTATGCTGATGATATAAAAAGAAATGAATGTCACTTAAAAAAGCTTACTTCTTCTCATGTAACAGGAGAGGTAAATGTAAATGAGGATGAAAAATGCGTGGTAATGACCATTCCCTATGATGAAAACTGGTCTGTTACGGTTGATGGGGTTAAGGTTGATACGGTACCGGCGGTCGGACATCTGATTTCCTTTGATGTAAATAAGGGAAAGCACAATATAGAAATGAAATATTCTCCCAAAGGAAGAAAAGCCGGGATAGTGATCTCAATGATCGCGTTAATAATTTGTACTATATATAGTAGTAATTTATTTGAAAAATACCATAAAAAGTAGTTCAAAAAAAAGTTTTTAAAAATATCAAAAAGTTGTTGACAATCGAAAAACGTAGTGCTAATATACTACTTGCGCTCGCGAAAAGCGCGAAAGCACATTGACAAACAAACAGCAATGCAACCCTGAACATTCCAACAGGTCTTTAATGAATTCTGAATGCATTAAAGACAAGAGAATAATTCAGAACAAGCGAAAGTAAAATACGGACAATAACAAATAGCCAAAGAGCTAGCGTTAAAAGGTCAGTAAGAACTTTAAAATCACAGAAAGTGATTTAACATTTTTTTATGAGAGTTCGATCCTGGCTCAGGATGAACGCTGGCGGCGTGCCTAACACATGCAAGTCGAACGGTGAAAGGAGAATGAAGTTTTCGGATGGATTTTTCCTGGAACAGTGGCGGACGGGTGAGTAACGCGTGGAT
>JAILOD010000054.1 GCA_024691015.1 Lachnospiraceae bacterium | reverse complement strand
TTCAGACAACCGTTTTTTGCCGTATCCTGTGCTGATCTCTGGAGAAGATGGCATATGTCTCTGATGAGCTGGTTTAAGGATTATCTTTATATCCCTCTCGGCGGCAGCAGAAAAGGAAAGATAAGACAGGTTATCAATAATCTCATTGTATTCACGGTCTCGGGATTATGGCACGGTGCTGCCTTCGGATATATTATCTGGGGATTTCTGTCCGGGGTATTCAGTGTGTTTGGAAATTTTACAAAGGGACTGAGAGAAGGTCTGATGGAGAAATTCCCATTAAAGGGCGGGGTATTTCATTCAATTCATACGGCGGCCCGGATGCTTATAACCTTTATCTGTTTCAATGCGGCATTGATATTTTTTAAAAGCCCGAGTATAGAGGTTGCACTTGAGGTTGCGGGGAAAATCTTTACAGGCCTTAGTTTTTCGGATATAGTATCGACTTCGTTCTTTGAGCTTGGGCTTGGAACGATAAACTTCATATGGCTTCTGGTTGCGTTGTCAATACTACTGGTGGTTGACATAATTAAAGAAAAGGGCATGGATGTGTATACCGTTGTAACTTCAAAGCCTGCATTTATCAGGTGGGGAGTTTATTATGCACTCCTCATAATGATAATTTTCAGTACCAATATAGGCGCCGCTTCATTCATATATTTTAAATTCTGACGGAGAAAAAACTTGAGTGATAAGATAAGGCTTTTAAAGAATTTAATATTGCTTTCCATTCCGCTCATTGCAGTGAGTATTTATACTTTTTTTAATCCGCTCGCAATTTTTACGAGTGAATATCCTATGTGGTATGAAGAAAAAGGAAAAGTGACGGAAGGGACGGAGAGTTATAAAACCGTTATACTCGGGGATTCAAGGGCTAAATCATCTCTTATGCCTCTGATATCGGATGAAAACGGGGGAACCTACAATCTTGCCATTGGGGGTACTACAGCGGTGGAAATGTATTATGCCTTCGATAATTATATGGAAACGCATGCGGCACCCGAAAATGCCGTTATTATTTTTGCGCCTTATCATTTTTGTGATGCCGATAATTTTGATCAGACACTCTATTATAATTATCTGTCTGTTCCGGAGATAATAGAGCTTTATTCAGGTACCTTTATGTATAAGGACGGAGAGGATATCAGGAAAAAGCTGAATCTTCCCGATATTCTTTCATACAAGCTGCGTTTTCCTAATAAATATATGGCTGCTCTTATTGACAGCAGATTCAACGGTAACTTGACCGAAAACACAGCAAAGCTCAAGGGGATAGAGGAAGAGCTGGGATATACATACTTCGGTACGGATGAGGAAAACAACGAGCCGAATTACGAAACTCATCATAAGAGTTTTGATTCTTCGGATATCATTTTGTCATATTACGACAGGCTTCTTACCCGGCTTGATAAAGAGGGTGTAAACGTCGTGATCGAACAGGCTCCGGTAAATCCCGTCTCCGATGAAGAAACTACAGATGATTTTTATGCCGGTTATGAAGAGATGTTAAACAGAATAGAAAAAGAGCACCCTCGTTTCACGGTTGTGAAGAAGGTGCCCGTTTATGAAGCCGATAAATTTGGTGATAATAATCATTTAAATGCAAGAGGGGCAGAGGTCTATTCGGAATATTTCCGGAAGACTTATGGGTTTTGATCAATCCCCTTTTGGTAAAAAACCGTTACAGTTACGGATTTTTAATTACGCCCCATAGTAAAATTCTTATTTATAAGATGCTTTATGCTTAAGACTATGATCACAAGTGCAAATACGGTAAATACCGCAGCGGCAACAATGGATAAGGTCCTGTATTTTTCACCGCCTCCCGTGATCAGCTGGTAGCTTAAGTAGATAAGATAACCACCGGCGATTATGCGGATCAAAAGTGAAAGCAGGGTGGGCTTATAGGAGCCCTTTTCATTGGAAGAGGTGGTTTCCACGCTCTCTTCGGCTTCGGATGAAACTGTTTCTTCTGTTGTTTGTGGCTCGACAGCTGTGGTTTCTGTTTCTGTTACGGTATTGCTTAAGTTATCTGTGCTATCTGTCTGTTCAATATTATCTGTGTTTTCGTTATCGATCATTTTTCCTCCGTATTTTAAAGTACCTTTGACAGGAAATCCTGCAGTCTGGGACTTTGCGGGTTATTAAAGAATTCGTTCGGGGTGTTTTCTTCAAGTATCTTCCCCTCATCCATGAAGAGGACTTTTGTGCCTACTTCTCTGGCAAAGCCCATTTCGTGGGTAACGACCACCATTGTCATGCCCTGTTCGGCAAGAGCCTTCATAAAGTCTAAAACCTCGCCGACCATCTCGGGATCAAGAGCACTGGTAGGCTCGTCGAAGAGGATTACCTCGGGATCCATACACATGGCTCTTATAATGGCAATACGCTGCTTCTGTCCACCGGAAAGAGATGAAGGATAAACATTGGCTTTATCTAAAAGGTTTACTCTCTTTAAAAGGGAAACGGCCTTTTCTTCGGCGGCTTCTTTAGAAAGATTTTTTACCTTTATGGGTGCGATGGTAAGATTATCCATAATGGTAAGATTGTTAAAGAGATTGAAATTCTGAAATACCATTCCCATTCTGGTTCTGATAAGGTCGATATTCACGCCCTTTTTGTTGATCACCTCGTTATCGAAGATGACCTTGCCCGAAGTAGGCCGTTCGAGCAGATTAAGACATCTTAAAAACGTACTTTTTCCGGAGCCGGAGGGCCCGACGATAACGATCTTTTCACCCTTTTCAACGGAATAGTCGATCCCTTTTAAAACGTGACGAACGGTTCCGTCGGGATCCACAAAGTCTTTGGTAAGATTTTCAACGCTTATCACTTGCTCTCAACCTCCTTTCAACGTGAGCCAGCAGTATGGTAAGAAGCTTTATTACCACAAAATAGATGACTGCTGCTCCGATCAGAGGCATAAAAGCTTCGTAGGTTCTTGAAGCTATCATATTTGCCGCTCTTGTAAGGTCCGTTAAGGAAACGTAACCGACAATGGCTGTTTCCTTTAACAGAGTTATGAACTCGTTCCCTAAAGGCGGGATAATGTTTTTCAATGCCTGGGGAAGAACAATGTAGCGCATGGTCATAGCTTTTGACATACCGATGCTTCTTCCGGCTTCAGTCTGGCCGCGGTCTACGGCAAGTATGCCGGCGCGGACTATCTCGGAGACGTATGCCGCGGAATTTAAACCGAAGGATATCGATGAAACTATGATACCGTTATTAAACGTGGAAAATACGATGAACCACATTATAAGGAGCTGGAGCACCGAAGGTGTTCCGCGGATTATGTCCACATAAACGGTTGCTATGGTATTTAAAATACTTTTTTTGCCGTCTTCTCTTTCCGACAGCTTCATGAGTGCCAGTACGGTTCCGAGAAGAATACCGATGATAGCGGCAAATATTGAAACCTCGAGTGTTACACCGAGACCCTTTATATAAAGCTGCCATCGGTTTTCTGTTATAAAGGCGGCTGTGAATTTCCTTGCAAGTTCAGAAAACATTTTGTCAATCTCCGATGTATTCTTCGGTAAGCTTATCTATAGTGCCGTCAGCCTTAAGCTCGCTAAGTGCATCGTTTACCTGCTTTAAGAATTCGGCATCTCCCTTGGCAACAGCCATTGCATAGGATTCGTCCTCAAAGTCGAAGTTTGATCCCTCGAGGGCTTCCAGTTCTCCTGTATGGGATGCTACAAAGGTTTCCGCAGGATTCTTGTCAACGATAACACAATCGAGACGACCGTTTAAAAGATCGTTCACGGCATCTATACTTTTGTTATATCTGGCTGTTTCGGCTCCCTCTATGTCAGAAGAGATGAAATCTGCGGTTGTACCCATCTGTACACCGATCTTTTTACCCTTCAGGTCATCGAAGGATGCAATGGCGGAACCAACAGGAACTATGACAGACTGTACTGCTGTGTAATAGGGCTCCGTGAAATCAACACTCTGCTTTCTTTCATCGGTAACGGTCATGCCTGCAATAACGAGGTCTGTCTTTGTACCGATGGAGGAGATGAGTGAATCGAATTCCATATTCTGGATGGTAACGTTTTTGCCGAGCTTTTCGCCAATGGCTTTTACAAGGGCAATGTCAAAACCGTCGGGGTTGCCTGAATCATCAATATATTCGAAGGGCGGAAATTCCGCATTTGTTCCGACGATGATATCTTTTTTTGCACTTGCTGACTGTTTTGCGCCGCAGGCACTTAAAGCCAAAACACTAAGGCTAAGTACAAGAGCGACAATGATCTTTTTTTTCATAATTAAAAACCTCCCGTTAATAAATATACGTATAAAGGCTATAATACCTTTAAGTTTGGATAAGTTCAAGCTAAATGCAATGAATTTATGGATTATTTTTATAAATTGCGTTATCATATAACACGAAAAATTATGGGTAATGAGGTATAAGTGAATGTCAAATAAATATGTAAAGGAGATCCTGGAGTGGGTAGGTCTTATCCTGCTGGCCTGGGTTGTAGCCTTCTGTATTAATGAATTTATCATAGTGAATGCCAAGGTTCCGACCGCATCAATGGAGCCTACGGTTATGACAAATGACAGGATAGTGGGTTTCAGACTGTCATATATGTTTGAGGAGCCTAAGCGGGGAGATATCGTAATCTTTAAATTTCCCGATAATGAAAAGATACTGTATATAAAGAGAATAATAGGTATGCCGGGTGATACGGTCCTTGTTGACTCCGGAACGGTTTTCATAAATGGTGAAGCCTATGAAGAGCCTTATGTTAAAGTGGATATGAGAGGCAGCTTCGGGCCGTATGAAGTGCCGGAGGGACATTATTTTATGATGGGAGACAACAGAAACGATTCGGCTGATTCAAGGTATTGGGAAAATACATATCTGGAAAGAGAAAAGATCATAGGAAAGGCCATATTCAGGTACTGGCCGGAAATTGGAGGATTGACAGGCAAATGATAGCAGAGAAGATGAAGGGGTTGGTAAAGAATAACTCCGTTATAAGACAGATGTTTGAAGAAGGAAAAAAGATGGCACAGGAGTTTGGAGCAGAGAATGTTTATGATTTTTCTCTGGGTAATCCCAACGTCAGTGCACCGGAGGCCGTAAGGGAGAATGCGATAAGGCTCTTAAAGGAAGAGTCATCTTCGGATATACACGGATATATGGCAAATGCAGGCTATCCGGAGGTGAGGAAGGCTATTGCGGATAATTTGAACTTACGGTTTAACACAAATTTCGATGAAGGTAATATAATGATGGCAACGGGTGCGGCAGGGGCTCTAAACTGTGCGCTTAAAGCCATAATAAATCCCGGGGATGAGGTCGTGACCTTTGCCCCCTATTTTGTGGAATATAAAAATTATGTTGCAAATTTTGACGGGGTTCTGGTCGTAACAGAACCGGATAAAAATACATTCCAGCCGCAGCTATCGGACTTTGAAAAAAATGTAGGCCCTAAAACAAAGGCAGTGATCATAAACAATCCCAATAACCCGACCGGTGTTATCTACACGGAGGATACGATTAAAAAGATCGCTGACATTCTGTATAAAAAGCAGGAGGAATACGGCAGTCAGATATATATTATTTCGGACGAGCCATACAGAGAGCTTGTATATACCGATACAAAGGTGCCGTTTATCACAAATTATTATAAGAACACTCTTGTAGGCTATTCTTTTTCAAAAAGTATGTCTCTTCCCGGAGAGCGTATAGGGTATCTCGTGGTGCCCTCGGAGTGTGATGATTTTCCGGACCTGTTCAACGCGGTAGTGATCGCCAACAGGGTTATGGGCTTTGTGAATGCCCCTTCACTCTTCCAGAAGGTTATTGCAGGCTGTCTGGAGGAAAAGGCGGATATAGCATATTATGCAAAAAACAGAGATCTTATATATGATTCTCTTGTTTCCTACGGTTATAACTGTGTTAAACCCGAAGGTGCCTTTTACTTATGGATAAAATCACCCGTGGAAAACGAGAAGGAATTTGTTGCTGAATGTAAAAAGGAACACATTCTTGTGGTTCCCGGGTCGTCCTTTAGTTATGGCGGATATGTAAGGCTTTCCTATTGCGTGTCTTACGAGACCATTAAAAATTCCCTTCCCGGCTTTAAGAAGGTGGCAGAGAGGTATGGCTTGAAATGAGAGAGGATAATTTCAGAAAGGTAATTCCGTATACTCCCGGAGAACAGCCCGGGGGCCGGGTTATAAAATTAAATACCAATGAATGTCCCTATCCGCCTTCACCTTATGTGGTAAGGGCCTTAACGGAAATGGATCCGGACCGGCTGCGTCTCTACCCGGACCCTCTTTGCACGAGGTTTATAAAGGCTCTTTCATCCTATTACAAGGTGCCTGAAAACATGATCTTTGCGGGAGTGGGCTCGGATGATGTCCTGTCAATGTGTTTTATGACGTATTTTAATTCGGGCAGGGAGATACTTTTTCCGGATATTACCTATTCTTTTTATGATGTATGGGCAGATGTTTATCGTGTTCCGTATAAAACGGTTCCGCTGCTTGATGATTTTTCTCTGGATGTTGAAGGCTTTAAGGCAGGGAACGGCGGTGTTATAATCGCAAATCCCAACGCTCCCACGGGAAGGCTGGAAAAAACAGAGACCATAGAAGAGATTTTGAAGGCCAATAATGACAGCGTTGTAATAGTAGATGAAGCTTATATCGATTTCGGGGGAGAGAGCGCTCTTCCGCTGATATTTAAATACGATAATCTGATCGTTGTAAGGACCTTGTCCAAATCGAGAGCATTGGCCGGAATGAGGCTTGGATATGCTTTCGGAAATGAGAAGCTTATAAAATACTTAAATGACGTGAAATTTTCGGTCAATTCCTATACTTTGAATACACCCTCGATCCTTGCCGGAGAGGCTGCAATAGAGGATGATGCCTATTTTAAGGAGATAAGGGATAAGGTAATTAAGGTCAGAGAGGAGACAAAACAGTCTCTCAAGGAAATGGGATTTGAATTCTGTGATTCCATGACCAACTTTATCTTTGCAAAAAAACAGGGAATGGATGCGAAAGCGGTTTTTGAGAAGCTTAAGGAGAGGAATATCTATGTCCGTTATTTCAATAAACCGAGGATAAATGAATACTTAAGGATATCCATAGGAACAGATGAAGAAATGAAGACCTTTATAAAAGCATTAAAGGAGATACTTGAATAAACTATGAGAGACGGGATTATCAGGGTATGCTGTGCAACACCCAAAGTCAGGGTTGCGGATCCTATATGGAATGTCAATAAAATAACAGCTGAAACATTAAAAGAAGCAAGGAAAAATAAAGCGGAGATAATCGTATTACCCGAGCTGTGCATTTCGGGTTATACCTGTAACGATCTTTTTTTACAGAAAAAGCTTCTTACCTCCTGCCTGACAGCTCTTAAAGAGCTGGTGTCAAAGGTGGGAAAGGAAGTGGTCTTTGCGGGGCTTCCCTTTGAATATCGCGGAAAAATATATAACGTAGCAGCTGTTATCAATAATAAAAAGGTTCTGGCACTTATACCTAAAAAGAATATCCCCAATTATTCGGAGTTTTACGAGGGCAGGTATTTTGCACGGGGGTTCGAAAAGCCGGTGATAATAGAGCTTTTCGGAAATGATATACCCTTCGGTATGAATACTCTGGTCAGGCTTTCTTGTGATCAGAATCCTCAGGATTCTCAGAATCCAGAAACAGGTGACGCTCCGGTGATAGCCTGTGAGATCTGCGAGGACGGATGGGTAGCAGCCACGCCTTCGACAGAGCACGCATTGAACGGAGCAAACATCATTGTGAATCTTTCAGCTTCGGATGAAGTGATCGGGAAAAAGGATTACAGGAAGAACCTTGTCGGTGCACTTTCCGGAAGGCTGCTTTCGGCCTATCTGTATGCGGCTGCCGGAGAAGGAGAATCTACGCAGGATATGGTTTTCGGCGGTGGCAGTCTTATTGCGGAAAACGGTTCTGTTAAAGCAGAGGCAAAGCTTTTTAAAAACAGTCTGATATATGCCGATATAGATGTGGAGAAATTAAATGCCGACAGAAGGCGAATGAATACCTTTGAAGCTCGTAGCGGAGAGGCTTATGTGACTGTTACCGCAAATTGCACTGCAGTGAAGAAAACAAAAGCCGTAATGCCCTATGACCTTCTGGAACAGCCCGGGAAAACGCCGTTCGTACCCTATGATGAAAAGAACAGAAACAGCAGATGCGAGGATATTCTTTCAATACAATCGATGGGGCTTAAGAAGCGTCTTCTGCACACCGGTGCAAAAAATGCGGTTGTGGGTCTTTCGGGAGGGCTCGACTCGACCCTGGCCCTTCTGGTAACCATCAGAGCGTTTGATGCTCTTGGCCTTAACAGAAAGGATATTATCGCGGTTACCATGCCCTGTTTCGGAACAACTGACAGAACCTATAACAACGCCGTATTTCTGGCTGAGGCACTGGGTACAACTCTTAAAGAGATAGACATAAAGGCTGCGGTCAGACAGCATTTTAAGGATATAGGCCATGACGAAAAGGTTCTTGACGTGACATACGAAAATTCCCAGGCCAGGGAAAGGACACAGGTTCTTATGGATATAGCAAATTCTCTGGGAGGCCTTGTTATTGGTACGGGCGATCTTTCCGAGCTGGCTCTCGGATGGGCTACGTATAACGGTGATCACATGTCGATGTACGGAGTAAATGCCGGCGTTCCGAAGACCTTAGTCCGCCATCTTGTAAACTATTATGCAATAAACACAGGAGAGAAAAAGGTTGCCGGGGTTTTAAAGGATGTGCTGGACACTCCGGTAAGTCCGGAGCTCCTTCCTCCGAAGAAAGGAAAAATATCGCAAAAAACCGAAGACCTTGTCGGGCCTTATGAGCTGCACGACTTCTTCCTGTATTATCTTATGAGGTTTTCCTTTTCACCGGCAAAAATATACGCACTGGCACTGGGAGCCTTTGAGGATGAATATGACAGGGAAACCGTGTTTAAATGGTTAAAGACGTTTTACAGAAGGTTCTTCAGCCAGCAGTTTAAGCGTTCAACCCTTCCGGACGGGCCCAAGGTTGGAACGGTGGCACTTTCTCCGAGAGGAGATTTAAGAATGCCATCTGATGCGTCGGGCAGGATATGGATGGATGAACTGAATGAGCTTGATGAGGATAATTAATATAATGAATTAAAAGGGTGGCTTATGGCATTAAATATCATACTGGGGCAGTCCGGAAGCGGTAAAAGCACTTATCTGTATTCGAAAATAAGAGATGAAGCAGGGACTGACCTTAAAAAGAATTATATATATGTGGTTCCCGAACAGTTTTCCATAAAAACCATAAGGGATCTGGCATCAATAATGAAGGGACAGGGCATTTTGAACGTAGATGTTCTGTCCTTCAGTCGTTTTGCGCACAGAATATTTGATGAAACCGGAAACAAAAGTCGCATAATACTTGATGATACCGGGAAAAATCTGATCTTAAGGGGTGTTATCAAGGAGGTTGAGGAAGAGCTTAAGGTTTTAACCCGGGCTCGTAACAATCCGGGGTATGTAAGTGAGCTGAAATCCATTATAAGTGAGTTTATCCAATATGATATTTCACTTGAAGATGTCGGAAAAATGGCGGAAGCCGCTTCCGTTAAAGGATATCTTTCGGCAAAGCTTGAGGATATGGGTGTGGTATACAAGGCATTTAAAGAGAAGCTGGGAGAAGAATACATTACCGGCGAGGAGCTTTTGGATAATGCCTTAAGACAGATGGATGAAGCCGGTTTTATAAAAGGGGCGGATGTTTTCTTCGACGGTTTTACAGGTTTTACACCCATACAGTACAGGTTTATCGCAGGCCTTATGAAGAATTGCGCAAACATATATGTGGCTCTTGATTATGATGGGATAAACGGGGATTTTTTCAAGCTGAGCATCGATACCAGGGAAAAGCTGGGGGAGATAGCAGGCAGTCTTGGTGTGAACATAAATACCGTAAGGCTGTTTGAAAATGAAAATCCGCGTCTTAAGGGAAGGGCGGACCTTCTTCATCTGGAGAAAAATCTGTTCAGAAAGAAAAAAGAGAGCTTTAAGGGTATACCGGATAATATAGAGATCATAAGCTGTGAAGACCCCAGAGATGAGGTGAGACTGGTTATGAGCGAGGTGATCAGGGAACTGACTGAGAATAACGTGCGTTATGAAGAGATGGGGATCATTGTTTCAGATACCGAGGTTTACGGAAGGCTCATAGAAGAAGAGGCAGACCGGTTTGAAATTCCGGTGTTTATAGATGCGACCAGGCCTATAAGGCTTAACCCGCTGATAGAGTTTATCCGTGCATCATTAGCCGTTTTAAGCAGCGATTTCGCTTATGAGGCGGTTTTTCATTATCTGAAGAGCGGGCTTAGCTCCATAGAAAGAAGTGAGAGTGATAAGCTCGAAAACTATGTCAGGGCCAAGGGCATCAGGGGAAAGAAGAGATATTCCAGAAAATGGGGGCGTCCGTCGAGAGGCCAGACGGAAGAAGAGCTTGAGGAGATAAACGAGATTAGAAAACGGCTGTTATCAGAACTCAAACCACTGGAAATGCTTGAAGGAGAGCATAAGGCCGGGGAATATTGCAGCCTGCTGTTCGATTTTCTGGATGGCTTTGGGGTTGCGGAAAAACTCGAGGAGCGGTCTGAGATCTTCAGAAAGAATTCCGATACCGTAAGGGCTGACGAATATTCCCAGATATATGATAAGCTCATATATCTTAAGGATCAGATAACCTCTCTGGTGGGAGATGAAGCTGTTACGATAGAGGAGTTTACCGAGATGCTGGATTCCGGTATGGAAGAGATCAGGATAGGAAGTATACCGCCGTCGGTGGGCGTCATAATGGCCGGAGATATGACCAGAAGCCGTCTTGACAATATAAAACACCTGTTTTTTATTGGGGTAAACGAAGGAAAGGTCCCGGGCGAGAATTCTTCGGCAGGCCTGCTTTCGGATATGGACAGACAGTTTCTGAGTTCTTCCTTTACCCTTTCTCCTACAACGCTTGAAAAAGCGGACACGGAAAAGCTCTATTTCTATATGATCCTGACCAAGCCGAAGGAAAGGCTGACGCTGACCTTCAGCAAGGCAGATGAAGATGGAAAGGCTTTAAGGGTTTCTTATTTTGTTACTGCTCTTATGAGGCTTTTCCCGGATCTTTGTATAAATGAGATATCCACGGAATTATTCTCCGATCGTCTGGACAGCCGTTACGATCTTATTTCGAGTGTGATCGATAAGGTTAAGAAACGTGAGGATCCCGATCCGGATATAGTGGGACTTATAAATGAAAACAATGATAGTGATGCGGTAGTGCGTCTTAAGAAGGCAGTATTTAAAAAAGAAGCGACGGATGCGCTCTCATCTGCTGTTGTAAATGTTCTATACGGAAATAACAAACCGGTTTCACCCTCAAGGCTTGAGAGGTTTTCGGAATGTGCTTATGAGCATTTCCTTATGTACGGAATGAAGCTCAGGGAGAGAGAAGAATACAGTTTTGAAAAAAGGGATTTCGGAACGCTGATACACGGTGTGCTGGAGGTTCTCTCAAAGGTGCTGAACGGAAGAAAAATGACTTTTTCGGATGTCGATGAATCCAACCGTGAAGAACTGATAAAGGTTGCGACAGAGGTCTTTCTCGAGGAAAACAAGGATTCGGCGGTTGAGGATTCAGAACGGAGCAGGTATTTTCTGGTAAGGCTAAAGAAGATAATGAACCGGACCATTAAAACACTTGCATATCAGGAGAAATCCGGGAAATACAAGCCGGATCTATTCGAAGCTCCGTTTTTTATTGATAACATCACAGGAAGGATAGACCGTGTTGATATAGCCGAAGACAAGAGCATTATGTATGTTTCGGTCATTGATTACAAATCGGGAAATAAGAGCTTTGATATTAACCGTGTGTACAACGGGATAGACCTGCAGCTGTTCATATATCTTTACGGGGCCGTGGCCAATGAGAGAAAGAAGCATCCGGGAAAGGATATAAAGGCAGGGGGCGTATTTTATTATCATATAGACGATCCTTATGTGGATGAGGACGAGCTTGCAGACCTGAACCCCGAGACCATTGAGGAAAAGATCAACGATCAGCTGACCCTGAGGGGCATAGTCAATGCCGATCCGGCTGTGGTTGCTCTTTTTGATAAAAAAGTAGAAGAGTCGGGGAAATCGAATGTAGTTAAGGTAAAGGTTAAAAAGGACGGAGGCTATGATGCTCATTCCGCTGTACTTACAGAGAAGGATATAAAGGCGCTTGGAGACCGTGTAAGCGAGCTGTCAAAGAGCTATTACAGACGGATGTACGAGGGAGAGATAAGTCGTAATCCATACGTATATCAGGATATGACACCTTGTGATTACTGTCGCTTTTCAGATTGCTGCAGTGAGAACGAGAAGAGGGAAGCAACAGAGAAACGCCGGATCAGACGCGTGAGCATGGATGAGATAATAGAAGAGCTTAATAAAAAAGGGGAATAAATGGAATTTACAAAGGATCAGAAAAAGGTTATAGAGACCTCAGGAAAGAATATTCTTGTTTCTGCTGCTGCCGGGTCCGGTAAAACAGCGGTTCTGGTGGAGAGGATAATAAAAAAGATAACTAATAAGGATAACCCCGTGGATATTGACAGGATCCTGGTAGTTACCTTTACAAATGCTGCCGCCGCACAGATGAAGGATAAGATAAGAAAGGCTCTGGATGAATATCAAAGCGATGATGAGGAGATCCTTGAGCTTATAGAACGGCAGAAGAGTCTTTTAAATATGGCTCATATTATGACAATACACAGCTTCTGTCTTTCGGTCATCAGGGATAATTTCAACAGGATAGATCTCGATCCCGCTTTTCGTATAGCTGATGAGGGTGAGCTTGCTCTTATAAGAGAGGATGCTATGGACAAGGTTCTGGAGCGCTCTTATGAAGAGGCAAGTGAGGATTTTATAGAGTTTCTTGAGAAATACTCCAGAAAAAGAGACGACACAGATGTAAGAGAGGCAGTCTTTTCCCTGTATGAGTACGCACTGGGTAAGGCTGAGCCACAGGAATGGTTAAACGGATTAAAGGGAGAGTATGAGATAGGTGAATCCGGTTTACATAACAAGAGGTGGTTTGCCGAACTCGAGTATGAAGTTAAGGACGAGATCAAAAATGTGGCCGGGATGCTGGAGGGAGCTCTTGCGATCAGTAAGAGAAACGACGGACCGTATTTCTACTGCGAGCTTCTGGGATCTGAAATGGAATTTTTTAAAAACCTCGCGGAAACAGATGATTTCGAGGCTGCGGGTGAGAAGCTGAAGGGGTTTGAATTCGGAAGACTTCCTTCAAAAAAGGATGAGAGTGTAAACGCGGATGTTAAAAAGCTGGCGCAGGACAGCAGAAACAAGGCCAAGAAAAAATGCTCGGATATAATAAAAAAATACTATGGTAAAAGCATCGATGAAGCTATTCTGGATATCGAGGCCTCGGCGGTTACTGTGGGAGAGCTGGTGAGACTGTCTGAAGAATACGGAGAGGAATTTCGCCTTCTGAAAAAAGAGAAGAGGGTAGTGGATTTTTCGGATCTGGAGCATTTTGCATATAAGATCATGCAGCAGGGTGCGGCGGATGATTACCGCGGGTACTTTGAAGAAATAATGGTTGATGAATATCAGGATTCGAATCACGTTCAGGAGGCTATTCTGACATCCATAACCCGTGAAAATAATTACTTTACGGTCGGCGATGTAAAGCAGAGCATATACGGATTCAGAATGGCCGATCCGGAGATATTTATGAACAGATATGACTCATACCTGAATAAGGAAAACAGTGTGAGAATAGATCTGAAACAGAATTTTCGCTCCAGAAGAGAGGTTCTTGAGAGCGCCAATGAGATTTTCGCCAATATTATGAGCAGAAGGGTCGGAGGTGTTTCATACGATGAATCCCAGAAGCTGAATACCGGGGCTTCTTATAGCGGTGGTGGTGACAGCTACAAAACCTCTCTTGTCCTGTTTGAGGAAGACAGTGAAGGAGAACTGGATAAGTCGGAAACCGAAGCACTGGGGGTTGCATACTTAATAAAAGACCTTATGGAGAATTTCAGGGTACAGGAGGACAACACCGACAGGCCTCTGAAATATTCGGATATTGCTGTGCTGATGCGTGCAACCAGCGGAAGGGATACGGTTTTTGAAAAGATATTTGAAAGCAGGGGTATTCCCGTTGACTTAAGTGCCAATACAGGTTATTTCCAGACAGATATAATAAAGCACATCCTGGATTTTATCTCCATAGTGGACAATCCCAGACAGGATATTCCTTTGCATGCCGTATTAAAGAGCTTTTTCTTCGGCTTTAGCGATAAAGAGCTGGGAAATATAAGGGCCGAATATACTAAGGGATGTCTGTATGATGCTCTGTATCACATATGTAAAGGTGAGACGGCGGAATTGTCTTTTACGGATGAGAAACTCAAAGACAAAGCAGAGAATGCACTTATGAGTATTGATAAATATCGTGAACTTGCTGAATATATGCCCGTTAACAGGCTTTTGGACAGAATAATAAGAGATTATGATTACGATATATATGCCCGTACAAAGGGTGAGAATGCAGTAAGAAATCTCAGGCTTTTGATAAAAAAGGCTGCGGATTACGAAAAGACCAGTTATAAAGGGTTGTTTCATTTTATCAGATATATGGAAAAGCTAAAGAAATATAATTACGATACGGGAGAGGTAAACGGCGGAAGCGGAAATGACGCCGTAAATCTTTTAAGTATCCACAAGTCAAAGGGGCTTGAATATCCCGTGGTTATAGTAACCTTCTGCGATAAGTCCTTTAATATGGCTGATGCAAATGCTACTCTGGTGTATGAATCGTCTCTTGGGATAGGGGTGGATGCGGTCAATACTGTCTTGAAGATAAAAAAGAAAACACTCATTAAGAACCTCATAGCCGGAAGAATCAGAAGAAATACCATAAGTGAAGAAATGAGGCTTTTATATGTAGCTATGACCAGGGCCAAGGAAAAGCTGATCCTTACAGGTACTTCCAATGACCCCGAAGGGGATTTTGAAAAGCTTCCGGGAAGTGTTACCCTGTGTAAGAGCTATCTTGATTTCCTGCTTTTGGGAAGTAATGCAGTTGATCCTCATATAGAGAGAAAAACCGTTAGTCTGGAGGAACTGGTTACAAAAGAGGTTGAAGAGACATCTATGACGGACGAAGCCGGTACTGATGCGGAAGAAAAGCTGAAAGAGCTTGCAGAAAGCGGCATCGTAGGTGAAAGATTTGATATGCTGAAAAAGAAGTTTGAGACAATAAAACTTCACAGCACGGTAGATGCAATACCTGAAAAGGTTGCTGTTACAAAGCTTAAGGAGCATTTTGATCCCGAAGCAGAAAATGGCGTACAGAAGGTTATGGTTGATGATACGGACCGGGATAACGGCAAAAAACAGGGTAATAATGCGGCTACAAGCAGGGGAAGTGCATATCATAAGGTTTTTGAATTGGTTGACATAACTGCGATAAAATCCGCGAGTGATGCAGCGGCTTTTATAAATGAATTAAAGGAAAAGGGAAGAATACAGCCGGAAGGAGCAGACGGTGTAAATCCTGAAGATATATACAGATTTGCCGGGAGTCCACTGGCTGAAAGAATGCACACTGCTGCAGAAAAAGGCTTGCTGTTCAGAGAGCAGCCCTTCATTATATTAAGACCGGCCACCGAAGTGGATCCTTCATACGATCCCGAAAGAAAGGTTCTGATACAGGGTATCATCGATGCCTTTTTTATAGAAGATAACTCTATCGTGATAGTGGATTATAAAACCGACAGGGTTAAGGATAAGAGCGTTCTGACCGGCCGCTATAAGGGACAGCTGGATCTTTATGCTTCTGCACTGGAACAGATCACAAGCATAAAAGTAAAAGAAGAACTGCTTTATTCGGTATTTTTGGGCTGTGAGGTAAAAATTCTGTGACATTTACTGCCGGAGGTGGTAAACTTAAGGTTAATTGTTAAGAGGGAGAATTATGAAAAGATTACTCACATTTTTGCTATCGTTAACCTGTATTATTTCTATATATATGATGACCGCTTATGCGGGAGAGCTTAATCTCCCGATGGCCGGCGCCGAGAGGGTATTTTCTTCCATGCCTGTGAATTATGTGTATGAACCCGAATTATGGAGCGGTTCTGCCATGGATACTTCAGAGGATACACAGGAAGAGGATACTCAGGGGGGAACTGATCAGACGGAAGAGGCCGGTGAGGAGACTGCAGAGGATTCGGAATTAACTTCAGAGCAAACCCCGGAACAGACTTCGGAGCAGACAGAAAATACCGAAACCTCTGAAACTTCGGAAGTTACAGAAGAAAGTGCTTCTGCCGGGGGCAGTGTGGTTGTTAATAACAGAATTGTATGTATTGATGCCGGACATCAGGCAAAGGGGGATTCTTCCAAAGAACCCATAGGGCCGGGAGCCACGGAAACCAAGGCAAAGGTGGCCTCGGGAACGACCGGTACGGTAACCGGAGTGCCCGAATATCAGCTTACGCTTGATGTGGCACTTAAGCTGCAGGCTGAGCTTGAGAGCAGAGGTTATAAGGTAGTTATGTGCAGAACAACGCATAATGTAAATATAAGTAATTCCGAAAGAGCTGCGATTGCGAATAATGCCGGTGCGGGAGCCTTTTTAAGGCTTCACGGTAACGGTTCAAGCTCTTCGAGCGTGGCAGGAGCTGAAGCACTTGCTCCATCTACTGCAAATCCCTATTGTGCATCCATAGCCCCTGCAAGCCAGACACTTTCCAAATGTGTTCTGGATGGTATGTGTGCAGCTTCGGGCGCGGCAAACAGAGGTGTTAAGATTTACGATAATATGAGCGGCATCAACTGGAGTAAGGTGCCCGTTACTATTATAGAAATGGGATATATGACTAATCCCGCAGAAGATCAGGCTATGCAGGACAGTGCATATCAGACGAAGCTTGCGAAAGGTATGGCTGATGGCGTCGACAAATACTTTGGGCTTTAAGGACCTTCTGATGGTTCTTCCCATCGGAATGGGCGCGGCCCTTTTTCTAAACGGACTTATTAAGTTTTTGGGGCTTTTGGAGCTGTTTCCGAATTATACTTCGTATTACAGTGTACCGCTGTTTTCCTATTCTTATCCTGTGGGTATGCTGATGAATGCGGTAATAATGCCCGGTATTGAGGAGCTTATGTTTCGTTATATCTTCTTTGACAGGCTTTCGCGTATGATCCCGATAAGAAGTGCTGCCGTGGTTTCGTCTGTGGTTTTCGGTATATATCACAGGAATACCATTCAGCTGATATATGCCTTTCTCATGGGACTCTTATTTTGCTATATATATTATCGTTTCAGGTCCATTCTGGCTTCCTGGTTATGTCACGGGGCTGCAAATGCGATAGTGTATACATTGGGCAGTTTTGAAATATTCGGTATATTAAATAAAGCACCATGGAATTATCTGCTTTCAATTGCGGGGCTTATGGCATTGCTGTTTTTTATGTACAAGCTTGTCAGGAGTGATAAGGAACCGGAAAGGACTATTATTATATAAAGGAGACGGTTATGGACGATTACAGTATTGAATATATGATCAAAAAAAGAAAGGGAAACAGCAGGTATCTCCCGATACTCGGATGGATCCTGGTAATATTGCTGGCCATTGCGGGATACAGGTTTTTTGCGGTTCTTTTCATCGTGGCCATCCTGCTTGGAGCCGCATTGATATATTTTTCACCAAAGCTCAATCTTGAATATGAATATACATTTGTGGCCGGTGAGCTTACGATCGACAAGATATTTGATAAATCCAGCAGAAAACAGGCAGGTAATTTCCTGATGGCCGATATGGAGCTGATGGCACCCGAGGGGCACCCGAGGCTTGATGAATATAAGAACTTCAAAGGCAGGATAAAGGATTTCACATCGGGATTTGAAAATAAGGAGATATACATCCTTGTATTCAGAAGTAAGGGAGAAGTTGAGATATTAAGGGCCGAATGCGGAAGCGAGATAGCGGAGGCCATAAAGATGAGGTATCCGTCAAAGGTAGCACGCTGATCCTTATTCCGGCGGGAGGAACATATTTTATGTCCAAAGCGTCTAAACAGGCTACTGTTCAGGCCTGAGCCACGCATTTGCTGCTTAGGCTGCGGACTTTTACACCAGGTATCCTAACCGGCGTAACCGATATATTTGTTCATTGACATCAGTAAGGGTTTTTGATAGAGTTTATCAAATGGGGTAACAAGTTAAAGACAGGTCAAAAGGAGAATAAAAATGAGTCAGATCATCGGAGATGGAATAACTTTTGATGATGTGCTGCTTCAGCCGGCACATTCTAATGTGACACCCAATCAGGTAGATATCACCACAAACCTGACAAGAAGAATAAAGCTCAACATACCCATGATGAGTGCAGGTATGGATACCGTTACGGAGTACGGAATGGCAATAGCCATGGCCAGACAGGGCGGTATCGGTATCAT
>JAILOD010000093.1 GCA_024691015.1 Lachnospiraceae bacterium | reverse complement strand
ACAAGTAACGGAACCATTCTCTACGGCCGTATAATCGATATCTTAAACAGAGGAAGTGAGGTAGCGATCCTTGCCCTCGGTATGACACTGGTTGTTTCTTCATCGGCAGGAACCGATATTTCGGTAGGATCTGTAATGAGTCTCTCATCTGCTTTCTGTTGTATGCTTCTTGCAGGTTACGGAGTTTCATCAACAAACGAGCTGGCTGTTCCCCTTATCGTGGGCGTTCTTGCAGCCTTCGCAATGGGAGCCTTATGCGGTGCCTTCAACGGAACTCTGGTGGCCTATCTGGGTATTCAGCCGATGGTTGCGACACTGATCCTGTTTTCTGCGGCAAGAGCAATAGGTCTTCTTCTTTGTAACGACCTTATTGTTTATGTAAGAAATGATTCCTTCGGATTTTTCGGTGGATTTATGGGACCCATACCAACACCTATCGTAATGGCAGCTGTCTGCATAGCTATTGTGGCAATAGTACTCAGCAAAACATCAATGGGTATGTATATACAGTCTGTTGGTATTAACGCAAAGGCAAGCCGTATAGCAGGTCTTAATTCCAAGAAGATCATCTTCTTAACCTATCTTATCTGCGGTTTGTTTGCGGGTGTTGCAGGATTGGTTAATTCATCCAGAATTACATCTGCTGACTCAAACAACATAGGTCTTTATTACGAAATGGATGCCATCCTGGCTGTTGCGCTCGGCGGAAACAGCCTTGGCGGAGGTAAATTCAATCTGGCAGGTTCTATTATCGGTGCTTATACGATCCAGGCCATTACAACAACACTTTATGCTCTCGGTGTTTCAACCGACCAGGCTCCCGTGTTTAAGGCCATCATCGTTATCATAATCGTTGCGATCCAGGCACCGCCCATTAAGGCTTATATGAGAAAGAGATCATTGGAGAAGGGGGTAGCAAAGGCATGAAATCAAAGAAGATGAATTCAAACACAGTGCTCCTTCTGATAACAATAGCTCTGTTCTTTGTTCTTTACGCAGGAGGCTGTATTGCATACAATGCAAAAGGTTTTACACACTTACAGACATTTTTGAACATTCTTATCACCAATGCCGGACTTATCTGCGTTGCCTGCGGACTTACGGTTGTAATGCTTACGGCAGGTATCGATATTTCGGTTGGTTCACTGGTAGCTATGGACTGTATGATGCTTGCGGTTGGTATGGAGAAGGGTATCGGCGCGGTTCCCATGTGTCTTCTGGTCATCCTTACAGGTATCGTTTTCGGTCTGGTTCAGGGCTTCCTTATCGGATACTTAAACATTCAGCCTTTCATAGTAACAATGGCAGGAATGTTCTTCGGAAGAGGTATGACTGCCGTTATCTGCTCAAAGCAGGTTTCGATCACTCAGGATATGAACGCAATGTTCTATGCGTGGGCTAATTTAAAGATCAAGCTTCCCTTTGGAGGATATACAAACAATAAGGGAAAATATATGGCACCCTTCTTAAGAATAGAGGTTATAATCGCTCTTCTGGTGCTTCTTATAATCTTCCTTATGCTCCGCTATACAAAGTTCGGCCGTGCGCTTTATGCTATCGGCGGCAGCGAGCAATCTGCTATAATGATGGGACTTAACGTTAAGAAAACAAAGATGCTTGCATATGTGCTTTCATCTGTACTTACTTCCATAGGCGGTATATGCTTCTGTCTTAATACAATGAGCGGCTCCGTTCAGCAGGCATTGGTCTTTGAAATGGATGCGATCTCGTCGGCCGTTATCGGTGGAACGCTGCTGACAGGTGGTGTAGGAAATGTTATCGGTACCTTTTTCGGTGTTCTTATAAACGGTACCATTTCATCCATAGTTAAGACAAACGGTAAGCTTGCAAGCTCCTGGCCCAATATCTTAACGGCGGCTCTGTTATTCCTGTTTATAGTTATTCAGAGTATTTTTGCAGCTGCAAGAGCAAAGAATAAGTAATTTATAAAGATCTGATCTAATATGAGGGAGGGGACGACATCGGCTATAGCCGGTGCCGTCCTGCTTTCGACTATGGAGAAAAGATCAGCGAAAGGAGGTGCGGATGTGACTAAAAAGAAAACGGTTTTGTTTATTCTGATGGCGATATTGTTATGTTTTGTCCTTTCTTCCTGCGGGCGGGTTACGTCTGTCAGGCAGAGTATAAAAAAAGAAGCATCCGCGCATAAATCCGACAAAAAGACGGAGGAGCAGGCCGAACAGGCCGGTATCGCCGTAAACCACGGAAATGAACTGACTATCGGATTTTCACAGGTTGGAGAAGAATCGGACTGGAGACTTGCGGCAAATAAATCCGTAACCAATGCTTTTTCGACCAAATACGGCTATAATCTTATATATGACAATGCACAGCAGAAACAGGAAAACCAGATAAAGGCGGTCAGAGAATTCATCGACCAGAATGTGGATTATATCATAATCGATCCCATAACCGAATACGGCTGGGACAATACGCTTGAGGAGGCACAGGAAGCCGGGATACCTGTCATAATCGTTGACAGAAATGTTTCGGTTTCTGACAGAAGTCTTTATACTGCCTGGATCGGTTCGGATTTCAGGATGGAAGGGGACAGAGCCTGTGCCTGGCTTAAGACTTTTCTGGATGAAAAGAACATAAAGGGACGTGTTAATATTGCTCATATTCAGGGGACTTATGATTCTTCGGCACAGCTTGGCAGAACGGCAGCACTTGAGGAAGCCTGCAGGAAAAATTCAAACTGGAAGATAATTAGCAGTAAATCCGGAGAATTTACACAGGCCAAGGGAAAAGAAGTAATGGAGCAGATGCTCAGAACCTATGGCGATTCTATAAATGTTGTATATTGCGAGAACGATAACGAGGCCTTCGGTGCAATAGAGGCCATCGAGGCGGCGGGAAAAACGGCCGGTAAAAATATCAGAGGCGGAGAGATAATGGTAATTTCCTTTGATGCCACAAGATCGGGTCTGTTAAAAACGCTTGACGGGAAAATAGCGTTAAATGTGGAATGTAATCCCGATTACGGACCGAAGCTTACGCAGATTGTTATGGACCTGAATAACGGTAAGGTTGTTCCGCATGATCAGTATATCGAGGAAACCATGTTTTCGGCGCATAAATCCATAACCGAGGTGAGGATCGAATCGCTGACGCAGAGCGTTACTTTGCTTACAGAGGAGCTTATCGACGGAAGGATGTATTAAGATGGATATAGATGAGATATTAAGAAGACAATTTGAAATCGATACCTGTGTTCCTTCCGGAGAGGAATTTCCGGTACATATTGCACAAGCGGGCAATTTCTCGTCGGACGCTCGCAGATACAAGGGAATAGCCGAAGAGTACAAGTTCATAGTGTACGGTGATGATGCTTATATCTGTGCCGGGAGTGAAAGTCTTGATCGTATCAGGGAATTATACGGCAACAGAAAACCCGAGCTGATGTTTAAGTACCCGAATATAAAAGAGCTTGAAAAAATTCTTGAAGATGACGGATATGTGATCGCGGAGATACAGGAATGTTTTACGCCCGACATTTATATTTTTATGGATGAGGACGGGCATATAGCGCCTGAATTCAGATATACCGAGGACGACGGTGAAGGGTATGATTTCAGAGAACTGGACGGAATTCTGTTTAAAAAGATAAAAAACGAAGACAGATTTCCGCACGCTCTTGTGGAAGGCGATTATGAAAAACCCAAGAAGGGGATGGCGCTTCTTTCTCCTCAGGGGGAGGTCTGCGGAGTGGCCGGTGCGTATAAAGAAGGACGTGTTCTGTGGCAGATAGGTGTCGATGTTCTGCCGTCCTTTCGAAATCTTGGGCTGGGGGCGGAGCTTGTCCAGCGGCTTACGGTAATGCTTCTTAAGAACGGGGAGCTTCCCTATTATGGCACAAACATAGGAAATATCATTTCAAAAAGGACTGCATTGTCGGCAGGATACGTTCCGGCGTGGAGCGAGCTATTCATAAAAAAGAAATCCGACCGATAAACCTTGACAATAAAGCATATTTTGTGTAAGATATCATTTGCTGAAAATGCGTGAGTAGCTCAGCTGGATAGAGCGTCTGGCTACGGACCAGAAGGTCGCGAGTTCGAATCTTGTCTCACGCAGGCAAATCCCGATCGTTTAACGGTCGGGATTTTTTTATACACGATGTCGACTTTCCTGCCCGGGAATGGAAATGAAATATAACGTTGCAATTTATTGGCCCGGCTGACTGCTGAATTGTAACAATATAACCTCTGCGGCATATATCAAAATCAGTAAAATTATGTTATTATAAAAATTGTTTTTCCAGTATAAAACAGAGGTTAAGAATGAAGTTTACAGATAAATTAAAATTTACGTTAAATGTAGAAAGTTTATTATATATAGTCTTTTGCGTGGTCATAAATCTTGTCGGGAAATTTGTGAGCATTGCTCTCAATATGCCTTTTTGGCTGGATAGCACAGGTACCGTTGTATCTTCCTGTATCTTAGGACCTCTTGCGGGCTCATTGGTTGCGATCATTTCCGGAGTTTTGCAGATACCCATCGGGGTCCATTATGTATTCTGTTCCATTGCCGGAGTAGGCGTGGCATTTGTTGTCAGTTATGTATATCCCAGAAAATATGATGTTTTTTCCATAGTCGGAACTTCCATAGTTTCCTGTATAGTTTCTACGGTTCTGTCAATACCCGTAAATTATGTTTTCATGGACGGCCGCACGGGAAATATGTGGGGAGACGCAATGTTTGACATGCTCTCCAATACCGGAGCGGGCAAAGGGATCAGTGCATTTTTTGCCGAGTTGTTCGTGGATTTTCCGGATAAGGTCCTTGTGATGTTCTTAGCCTCCGGAATCATATTTATTATCAGAAAGTCCCATGAAATGGGCGGTCTTTTTGCAAAGGAGGATGTAGAGGAGAAAAAGAAGGAAGAGAAAAAGGAAGATGACAGTATCAATTCCTATTATGCTTTTTTCATCCCTCTGCTGACTGCAGCCATTCTGTTTTCGCTGGTGCATCCGGTATATGCGGCATCCGATGACAAGTTGAATATTTATGAGAAAGAGGATCTCAATTCGGAATATAACCGGGTTATATACAATTCCGAAACAGGCATGAATTGTGAGGAGATAAATGTTGTAGAACAGACCTCTGATGAATATATATGGGTCGGAAGCTATTCCGGGCTTTATCGTTTTGACGGGAAAGAGTTTGAGGAAGAACACATTGATAACCGGATAAAGAATGTCAAGGACCTGTATTCGGATTCGCAGGGAAATATGTGGATCGCAACCAACGACGGAGGGATTTTTTGTTATGAGATGCCGACGGGTGAGGTAAGCTGTTATGACGTGGAACGCGGTCTTCCTTCAAATTCGGTACGCTGTATCGCGGAGGATAAAGATCATAATATTTATGTCGGAACCGCTACGGATATGGCGATGATATCTCCCGTAACCGGTAAGGTGACCGTGTTCTCGTCCCTTGCCGATATAAGTGTGGTTAAATCGCTCATTTATTCAAAAGCTACCGATACCGTTGCCGGTGTTACAAATAACGGTATTGTGTTTTTTATGCGCCACGGCAGAGTGATATATAAAGAAGCATTTGATATGGATGACAGGGAATATACATCCATCAGTGAGGGATATAACGGCGAATTTCTTATAGGTACATCGAAACACATCATAAGAAGAGTAAAGCTTGTAGGCAGTAATCTGGTAGTGCTTAACGACACCGATGATGAGAATATAGGTGCCGTAAACACAATGAAAGCAGATAATCTGAGTGAAAAGATATTCGTATGCGCAGATAAAGGAATAGGAATCCTGGATAACGAGGGTAATTACCGGAAGGTGGAAACCGCGGGCTTTGACAGTTCTATTTCGGATATGATCAGAGATAAACAGGGGAATATCTGGATCACATCGAGTAAGCTGGGTGTATGTAAAATGTCGAAGAATCCTTTCGTGGATATTTTCACGAAGGCGGGGATAAAGGAACATGTTGTAAATGTTGTAGCCGAGAGAGAAGGGCTTTTGTATATCGGCACGGATGACGGTCTGTATATTGTTAACAGTGAAAAATATTATGAGGTAAGAAACCGTCTTACCAGAGCGCTGGCCGGAGAAAGGATCAGGCATATATTAAAGGACAGTAACAACGGTCTTTGGATATCCACCTATAACGGAATGGGTGAGGTACATGTTTCTGCGGATGATGCGATAACGACCTATACGGAAAGTGAAGACCAGACCCTTGGAAACCGCTTCAGGTCCGCTATCGAGCTTTCGGACGGAAGAATTCTACTGGCAAGTACAACCGGACTTACCTTTATAAAAAACGAGAGAGTTGAAAAAACACTCGGGGAAAATGAAGGGATTACAATGCCGCAGATCTTATCTCTCTACCAGAAGAAGGATGGGACCATAATGGCCGGAAGTGACGGAGGCGGAGTTTATGTCATAAAGGATGATAAGGTGGTTGATGTCATAGATGAGGATGACGGGCTCAAATCGCTTGTGGTTATGAGAATAGTACCCTATGACAGCGGATTTTTCTATGTTACAAGTTCGGCATTATTCTACGAAAAGAATAATACCATAATAAAACTGGACAAGTTTCCCTACAGCAATAATTATGACATCAGCATAAACGGTGAAGAGGCCTGGATAATGTCCAGTGCCGGAATCTATATCGTAAACATTCGGGAGCTTATAAAAAATGAAGATTACGGCTGGAGATTATTAAACAGGCAGGACGGTCTGGACGGCAATCACAATTCAAATTCCTGGGATTATAAGGACGCGGGGAGAAATCTCTACATATGTCTTGCGAACGGGGTAAGAAGAATATCCCTGAACGATTATGACAGAATACAGAACGACTACAATGTTATGATCTACCGGATAACGGCTGATGGGGAGGATCTTGTGCCTGTAAGCCGTGACGGTAATTATCTTCTGCCGATAAATGCCAGAAGAGTCGAGATAGAGCCGGCGATCTTAAACTATACACTTACGGATCCGATCGTACACATGTATCTGGAAGGCTTTGATGATGAGGGTGTAACCATGCTGCAGAGCGAGTGTGACAGCGTTACATATACCAATATTCCGACCGGCAGCTATAACTTTCATTTACAGATCATCGATGCGGCCACAAACAGGATGATAAGGGATCTTATTGTTCCCATAACAAAAGAAGCGCATTTATATGAACAGTTTTACTTTAAGGCATATATGTTCTTTGTACTTGTTCTTGCGGTATTCAGCTTTACCTGGCTGATAGCAAAATACGGAAGCATTTCCGTGATCAGGGATCAGTATGACCAGATAAGGGATGCCAAGGAGGATGCGGATAAGGCAAACCAGGCCAAGAGCAGATTTCTTGCCAACATGTCGCACGAGATAAGAACACCTATTAATACCATTATGGGTATGGATGAGCTGATCTTAAGGGAAGACGTGAGTGATGAGGTACGAGGCTATGCCAACGATATTCATAATGCGAGTGTTTCTTTGCTATCCATCATAAATGACATTCTGGATATTTCCAAAATTGAATCCGGACGTATGAATATTGTTGAAAGAGACTACGGGGTTGAAAGGCTGTTGAAGGAAGTCTGCAAGATGACGCATGTCAATGCCGAGGCAAAGGATCTGGATTTTATAACCGATTTCGGCGAAGATATACCTTCCGTACTTTTCGGCGATGATGTCAGGATATCTCAGGTGCTGTTAAACATCCTAAGCAATGCGGTGAAGTATACCGACGAAGGAACGATCACCTTCTCGGTACATATTAACCATGTGGACGGAGATGAAGCCTTTATCACCTATAAGGTGACCGATACGGGAATGGGTATCAGGGAAGGAGATCTGGATAAGATATTCACAAGCTTTGAGAGGCTGGATGAGAGAAGGAACGCCCATATACAGGGAACCGGACTGGGACTCAATATTACCAGGCAGCTGTTGATCCTTATGGGAAGTGATGTTCAGGTGGAGAGTAAATACGGACAGGGATCAACCTTCTCATTTACCCTTAAACAGAAGATAGTTGAATCAAAGCCAATAGGACATATAGTTACCGAATCAAAACCGGTTGAAAAGAATATAAAATATGAGCCTGTATTTAGTGCGCAAGATGCCGTCATTCTGGTCGTGGATGATAATAACCTGAATCTGGAAGTGGTAAAGGGTCTGCTTAAGACAACCGGAATTCAGATCGATACTGCCCACAGCGGTTCTGAATGTCTGGATAAGATCACCTTGAAGCACTATGATGTTATCCTTCTGGATCATATGATGCCCGAGATGGATGGAATGGAGACACTGGAACGTATAAGGAATCACAAACATCTTTGTAACGATACTCCGGTAATAGCGCTTACAGCAAATGCAATATCCGGTATGCGGGAAAAATATATAGAAGCAGGATTTTCGGATTATCTTTCAAAGCCCGTAACGGGCAAGGATCTGGAAACGGTTCTGAATAAATTCCTTCCGGAGGACAAGCTGAGTTCCGGGGATAATAAGGCTGAAGATATCAAAAAAACAGAGTCTGATAAAGAAACAGCTGAAGAGAACGTAAACTACGTTCCCGTGCATATGAACATGGAAGATGCCATGACATATTGCGGCGGTGACAAGGAATTTGTGGTGACTATCGCAGAGGTGTATACAGAGGATGCTCCGGAAAAAACCGAAATGCTGAAAACGC
Source organism: Lachnospiraceae bacterium (assembly GCA_024691015.1). Classification (GTDB taxonomy): domain Bacteria; phylum Bacillota; class Clostridia; order Lachnospirales; family Lachnospiraceae; genus NK4A144. The sequence continues at coordinate 34,703 of JAILOD010000093.1, read as the reverse complement.
ATTATAAGAACAGGAATTGGAAGGATTTCTCGGTTGAAGCACATGCACTGAAGAGTTCTTCGAGGACCCTGGGCCTAAATGAGCTTGCGGATCTGGCATATGAGATGGAAAAGGCCGGAAAGGCTGAGGATGAAGAAAAAATACATAAGGGCTACGGCCATATGATGAAGCTTTATGCAGAGGTTGTTAAAGAGCTTCAGCTGTTTTTGAAAAACAGTAGATAATATTGGGGAAAGCACTTAGGAGGGACAAATGACAAAGATTAAGATTTGCGGGATGATGAGGACTTCGGACATCGATGCGGTAAATGAGTATCTGCCTGATTATTGCGGTTTTGTTTTATCAAGACCGTTCAGGAGATATGTTTCAAGGGAAGCCGCAAAGCATATGAAGAGTCTGCTGGATGATCGGATAAAAGCGGTAGGGGTTTTTGTGGATACTCCTCCGGACGAAGCGGCATCCTATGTGGAAGATGGGATAATTGATATAATCCAGCTTCATGGACACGAGGATGAGGGTTATATAAGGATATTGAGAGGGCTTACCGATGCTCCGATCTTTAAGGCTTTTCAGATTAAGAACGAGCAGGATATCAAGTGGGCGCAACAAAGCACTGCGGATATGGTTATGCTTGATAACGGAACGGGCAGCGGGCAGACCTTTGACTGGACGCTGATACGCGATATCGGAAGGCCATTTGCTCTTGCGGGAGGCCTTAATGAGAAGAATGTGGCTGATGCGATAAAGAGGTTTTCACCTGAGATCGTGGATATAAGCAGCGGTGCGGAAACAAACGGGATGAAGGATCCCGAAAAGATAAAGATGATAATAGGAGAAGTTAGAAATGACAAAACAAGGGTTTGATAATGACAAATATCTGAAAATACAATCCGAACATATCAGAGACAGGATCGGAAAATTTGGAGGAAAGCTATATCTGGAATTCGGCGGAAAGCTTTTCGACGATTATCATGCCTCAAGGGTTTTGCCGGGATTTAAGCCTGACAGTAAGATCAACATGCTGCTTCAGTTAAAAGAAGATGTAGAAATTGTGCTGGTCATCAATTCAGGAGATATAGAGAAGAACAAGGTCAGAGGGGATCTGGGTATCACATACGATATGGATGTGCTCCGTCTTATAGATGCCTTCAGAGGCTACGGGCTTTTTGTGGGAAGCGTTGTGCTCACACGTTTTGAAGGACAGGAAAGTGCAGTTGCATATCAGAAAAAGCTTGAAAGCCTGGGAGTAAAGGTTTACAGGCATTATCCCATAGCCGGATATCCCAATAATGTTCCGCTTATCATAAGTGATGAAGGCTTCGGCAGAAATGATTATATCGAGACAAAGCATTCACTGGTGGTGGTTACGGCACCGGGGCCCGGAAGCGGTAAAATGGCGGTGTGTCTGTCACAGCTGTATAACGAGAACAAGCACGGGGTGAAGGCCGGATATGCAAAGTTTGAGACCTTCCCCATCTGGAATATTCCGTTAAAGCATCCCGTAAATCTTGCGTATGAAGCGGCTACGGCTGATCTTAACGATCTTAATATGATAGATCCTTATCATCTCGATGCTTACGGCATATCAACGGTCAATTACAACAGAGATGTCGAGGTATTCCCCGTACTTAATGCAATGTTTAAAGAAATAAGCGGAGAAAGCCCTTACAAATCACCGACAGATATGGGTGTAAATATGGCCGGTAACTGTATTTTTGATGATGAGGCTGTATGCAATGCGGCAAATCAGGAAATAATAAGACGATATTACAAAGAGCAGGACGAGCTTCGTAAGGGTAACGGCAACGAAAACAGTGTCAATAAGCTGGAGCTGTTAATGAAGAAGGCCGATATAAGCGTTGCCGACAGGCCGGTGGTGGCGGCTGCCAATTTAAAGGCCGAAATAACCGGTGCACCTGCAGCGGCAATAGAGCTTCCCGACGGAAAGATCATTACCGGAAAGACAACTCCTCTTATGGGAGCTTCCTCGGCAATGCTGCTCAATGCGTTAAAGACTCTGGCCGGTTTAGGTGACGAATTGAAGCTTATTGCGCCGACCATCATAGAGCCTATACAGCATCTTAAGGTATCGCATTTGGGTAATCACAATCCCCATCTGCATATAAACGAAATCCTGATAGCGCTTACTATCTGTGCCTCTGATGATCCCAAGGCGGAGCTGGCAATGGAGCAGTTGGAAAAATTAAAGGGGTGTGAGGTTCATTCTTCTGTTATCCTTTCATCCACGGATGAGAATACCTTCCAGAAGCTTGGCGTAAACCTGACCTGTGAGCCCCAGTACCAGACCGAAAAGCTTTTCCACAGGTAAATTCCATGAATTCTATCGGAAAAAAATATCTGATAATAGTAAAACTCATACTGGTCATTGTGCTGGCCTCATTTATTTTTGTGGCCATGTCTTTTATTGACCAGAAATATGAATATCCCGTGATCGACTTAAACGATGGCTGGACTGTTATAGACGGAGATGAGGTAAGAGAAGACGTTAATATCCATGATATTGATGTGGGTATAAGAAAGGACGGTAACGTACTGATCTTAACCCACGAGCTTCCTCATGAGAGGATACATACACCTGCCATTTACTTAAGGAGCGGGCTTTGTGCGCTCACGGTTACCATTGACGGAGGCATGATATATACCTATGGAAAGGATTATGCCCAAAATGGAAAACTGATACCCAAAAAAGCAAATTACATTCCCTTACCCGAACAGTTCGGAGGAAAAACCGTAAGGATAATAATCAATTATTCGGAGGATAATATTCATTCCGCTCTGTCCAATGTTTATCTGGGCAACAGGGCAGAACTGGTCAGATATGTGATAGGAACGAAGAGGGGAGTGCTGGTGCTTTCTGTATTCCTTGCCGTGTTCGGTATATGTCTGATCTTACTTTCGCCTTACCTGTTGTTATACGGAAACAATGATCTGGGGATTGCCATATGCGGACTTATGGCATTTATGATGGGCTATTATGCTCTTTGCTATTACGATCTTCTGCTGATGTTTTCGGATAATCTGGAGATGTCTACGGTGGGTGAATATGTATCTGTATATATGGTTTCGGTTTTGATACTCGTTTTCCTGTATACCGTTCAAAGGGACAGACTTAAGCGTGTTACGGCTGTCCTGGCTTGTGCAAACATCCTGGTGGTCGCGGTTCTCATTGTACTGCATGTCCTTAATATCCTGCATATTAATATGGTTATCAGGTATATACAGGGCTTCTCCATTATACAAAGCTTTTATGTGCTGTATGTGGCTGTAAAAACCTTCAGACAGAACAGAATGGAGGAACTCCACGATGCAGCCCTGTGGCTGAGTGACAACTGCCTTCTGGCCGGCATGGTTGTATTTGTTGTATCTGCGCTTGCTGATGTATTAAAGTATGTCATTATCGCAGCGCTGAATTCCAATCGCAGGATCTATAATTTCAGCTTTGTAACATACGGTGCTCTTGTGTTTGTAATAGCAATGGTAATGAATTATTTCTTCCATACCATAAGCCATTACAATGCCGATGATGTGCGTAAGAAGCTTATGGGTGTTGCATATACCGACCCGCTTACACGTATATCAAACCGAGCGAGAAGCGAAATGGAGCTGGTCAGACTTGAACAGGACAAAAACGAATATGTGATCATTAACATCGACCTGGATCATTTAAAGGAGATAAACGATACAAAAGGACATCTGGAGGGAGACAGACTTTTGAGGGGCTTCGCAAATGAGCTGTCCAACGCTTTTTATGATGCAAAGATAGTCGGAAGAATGGGCGGCGACGAATTTATAGTGATAATGGGCAGTATACGCTGGAATACGCTGGAAAAAAGACTGGAGAGCTTCCAGGAGGAGCTTAAGGGAAAATATGATTTTTCCTATGGCTTCGCAAAAAACAGTGAGGTTAAGGGGACAACGGCCCATGAAGTCTTTCTTATGGCGGACAGCAGAATGTATATGATGAAGGAAATTCACCATGAAGGCGGTAAGGTATGATAAGCAGGAAGAATCAAAGGCTTATGCTCTGTGTATTGCTCACACTGGTTCTTTTGTGGGCAATTGTCAGTGTGCTTAAAATCAATATCACCTTTGATCCGGATGATGAAGTGACCGTCTTAAACGGTGGCTGGAGTGCGGAGTACAAGGGTGTAAAGTACGAGGGCTTTAATATAAATGATATAGGTACCATTTTACCCGGGAATATAATGAGGGGCGATCTTTTGACGTTGTCACATGAAATATATGATATCAGCGGGCTGGACTTTCCTACCCTTCTTTTTAAAACCCAGTATTGTGCATATCAGGTCTACATAGATGACAAAATGGTAGAGGAGCAATATCTTATGGATTATGCTCATGGTAATTTTGTAGGCTGCGGATACCATTATGTTACACTGCCTTCGGACAGCACCGGGAAAAAGCTTTCGATAAAGCTGTATGCTGCCGAGAATAAGGCGTATAAAGGTATTCTGGCTCCCATGATAGGAGACTATCACGATCTTGAATCCGGTTTGCTGCACAGCAATATTTTTGTAATAGCCTCTTCCATATATCTTGTCTGTTTCGGACTTGTTTTCTTTATAATCAGTACTGTTTTTTCTTCATACAGCCGGGAGATAATAAGCCAGATAGTAAGCTCTCTGCTTTGTATTTTAATGGGACTTTGGATACTCTTCAGTAATAATCTGGCATATATTTTTGTCTTTAACAGCTATTCCACATTATGGGAATTTATACTGATCATTCTGATCCCCGCGGTCGGTTTTCTTATGCTGTCGACTGTTGATCGCAGTAATTTAAGAAAACTGTACAGGATCATTGCGGTTGTGGATATAATTTTTTTGATCTTTATTCTTTTCCTGCATGTCAACAATATCATTCATATACGCGCATTTATTTTTGTATGCCATATTATGAGTGCGGCCTGTCTGATATTTATGGTGTATAACGACATTAAATTCTTCAGGCACGGGGGCTATTCGGGTTCGGAGATCGTGCAGACTCTGGGACTTACGGCGCTCGGCGGGGCGACGGTTCTTTCCATTCCGTTTTATATTACAAAAAAGAGCGGAAGTATAGGCGGAAGTATTTCGGATATGATAATCCCGATCGGAGCCATGCTTTTTGCAATGGCGATATTGCTGAATTTTATGCTGTTTATTACGGAATCCTATGCCCGCAAAAGAGAATACGCATCACTTGCAAGGCTGGCTTATATTGATGAAATGACAGAGCTTTATAATCGTGCAATGAGCGATAAAAAGATGGACGATATGGATCACAGCAGCGAGGATTATTGTATAATCAGCATTGACGTAAACGGCCTGAAAAGGGTGAATGATGAAATGGGACATGCGAAGGGTGATATACTGCTGAAAAACGTTGCCGGAGTTTTAGGAGAGGTCTTTTCGGACAAAGCCACGGTCTGTCGTATAGGAGGAGATGAGTTTACCGCCTTTGTGGAAAAGGGGGATGAAAGATCGATAAACTCCCTTATCAATGATATGAAGCTTCAGATAAATGATTTAAATTCAGAGAACGACGGAATTTATTATTCGGTATCTTATGGCCTTGCTTTCAGGCATGATTGTCCCGGTGAGGATTCGCATGCGGTATTTATGCTTGCGGATAAGAGAATGTATGAAAGCAAACGGCAATATTATAAAAACATAGTAAGATAGGGGCCAAACCCAAAAGGAGGACAGTATGATACTTACAGTCACATTGAACGCATCCATTGATAAGAGATACATAGTGGATGAATTTATCGAGGGAAGGGTTAACAGGGTAAGAGAATGCTCTTATACGCCCGGAGGAAAGGGACTGAATGTTTCGAAGCCCGCTTCGATAGCAGGTTCTAAGGTTGTGGCAACCGGTTTTGTCGGCGGACACGCCGGGGCATATATTGAGGAGGGACTTTCCGAATTTAATATAGTAAGTGCCTTTTATCACGTAAAGGGTGAGAGCAGATCCTGTATAAATATATGGGATGAAAAGAATCAGAGAGAAACCGAGTTCTTAGAGCCCGGATTTACCCTTGAAAGGGAGGATTACGAAAAATTCCTGGACAAATTCAGGGCGCTGGTAAAGGATGCCGAGGTAGTTGCAATGAGCGGCAGCGCTCCTAAGGGCATTGACGGAGGAGAGGCCTATAAGACTCTTGTCGGCATATGTAAGGAGGCCGGAAAGAGTGTTATCATGGATACCTCGGGTCAGGCGCTTCTTACCGGAATAGAGGCTCTTCCTACGATGATAAAACCAAACACGGATGAGATAAGCATGCTTACGGGTTCTGACTGTTCGAATTTTGAGGATAAGCTGGCTGCCGCTAAAAAGGTTCACGACAAGGGAGTTAAGATAGTTGTCTGTTCGATGGGAATTGACGGATCCTTTGTTGTATGCGATGAGGGAGTCTTCAGGGCAAAGGTTCCCAGAAACAAGCCTGTTAATACGGTAGGTTGCGGAGATTCAATGGTTGCGGGCTTTGCGGTCGGTCTGGAGAGAGGACTTCCGATGGAGGAGACCTTAAGGCTTGCCAGTGCGATATCGGGTGCTGCGGCACTTAGAGAGGAGACCGGCTTTTACGTTAAAGAGGATATGGAAAAGATTTACGGTCAGGTTGAAATTTCCCGTTTATGAATTGACCTGTAAATGATAAAATAAAAGAGCTGAAATAAAAGAAATTTTTTAAAGAAAGAGGGATCATTATGGCAGTAAAAGAATATAAGCCCGTAAAAGAGGGTAAGGTCAGAGAGATATACGATATAGGCGATGCACTTATTATGGTGGCTACGGACAGAATATCCGCCTTTGACGTTATCTTAAAGAACAAGGTAGAGAAAAAGGGAACCGTTCTGACTCTTATGAGTGAGTTCTGGTTTGATCTTACAAAGGACATCATTCCAAACCATATGATAAGCACAAATGTTTCCGATATGCCCGAGTTTTTCCGTAAGGCTGAATTTGACGGAAACAGCATGCTGGTTAAGAAACTCAGTATGCTCCCTATCGAATGTATAGTTCGCGGTTACATTACCGGAAGCGGATGGGAAAGCTATAAGAAAAACGGAACGGTTTGCGGCATTACTCTTCCCGAGGGCCTGAAAGAATGTTCCAAGCTGCCTGAACCCATTTACACACCTTCAACAAAGGCGGAGATCGGTGACCATGATGAGAACATAAGCTTTGAGAAGAGTATAGAGGTGCTGGAAAAGGCTTATCCCGGTCACGGAAAAGAGTACGGTGAAAAGATAAAGGATGCAACGATAGCCCTTTATAAGAAATGTGCGGATTATGCGCTTACAAAAGGCATCATAATTGCAGATACAAAATTTGAGTTCGGTCTGGATGATGAAGGAAATGTGGTTCTTGCCGATGAAATGCTTACTCCCGACAGCTCGCGCTTCTGGCCGCTTGAGGGATATGAAGAGGGAAAGAGCCAGCCGTCCTTTGATAAACAGTTTGTACGTGACTGGCTGAAGGCAAATCCCGAGAGTGATTATAATCTGCCGCAGGACGTTATTGATAAGACCATAGATAAATACAAAGAAGCATTTACACTGCTGACCGGAAAATCTTTATGATCGGAGGATATAGAAATCATGGTTGAAAAAAAAGACCTTATGAAACTGCAAAACGGAAGTGACGTCAGAGGAATAGCTGTTGACGGAGTTGAGGGAGAAAAGGTAAATCTTTTTCCCGAAGCGGTAAACCGTATAGCTACCGGCTTTGTCAGATTTCTGGAGAAACGTACAAATAAAAAGGCTTCGGAGCTTACGCTTACTGTGGGTCACGATTCCAGAATATCGGCCGATATGATGATGAGCGAGATCAAAAATGCGTTTGTCAATTCCGGAGCAAAGACCATAGATTGTGATCTTGCGTCCACACCGGCAATGTTTATGTCCACGGTTTTTGATGAGACAAAGGCAGACGGAGCGGTAATGGTAACCGCAAGCCATCTTCCGTTTAACAGAAACGGTATGAAGTTTTTTACAAAAGACGGAGGAGCAGAGCACGAGGATATTACCGAGATACTTGAATATGCCTATGAAGCACAGGAAGTGAAGGCGGATATATCATCCGTTCAGAAGTATGACCTTCTGGGACGTTATTCGGCATTTCTCTGTGATAAGATAAAGGATGCTTTAAATAACGGTGACAAACCGCTTTCGGGTATGCATATAGTTGTGGATGCGGGAAACGGAGACGGAGGATTTTTCGCATATAAGGTTCTGGATGAATTGGGAGCAGATACAACGGGCAGCCAGTTTCTGGAGCCTGACGGACATTTTCCGAATCATATTCCCAATCCGGAGAATAAGGATGCAATGAATGCCATAAGAAAGGCCGTGCTGGATTCCAAAGCCGATCTGGGTCTTATATTCGATACGGATGTTGACAGGATGAGTGCGGTTTTATCGGATGGAGAAGAGGTAAACAGAAATGCCCTTATTGGTCTTATAGCAGCCATACTGGCGCCTGATTATCCCGGAAGCACGATAATCACCGATTCCGTTACCTCCGATGAGCTTACCGAATTTTTAACGAATGAACTTCATCTTAAGCATCACAGGTTTATGAGAGGCTATAAGAATGTTATAAATGAGTGTATCAGGATGAACAAGGCCGGAGAGGTTTCTCCGCTTGCTATCGAGACCAGCGGGCATGGTGCCTTAAGCGAGAACTATTATCTCGATGATGGTGCATACCTTGCCGTGAAGCTTTTGATAGCAGCTGCAAGACAGAGAAAGAAGGGCGGAGACCTTGCATCTCTTATTGCAAAGCTTAAGAGCCCGGCTGAGTCTAAAGAGTATCGTCTGTATATAAGGATGGAAGAGGGCTTTAAGGATTACGGAAACGATGTGCTTAAAGAGTTTGAGAAGAGGGCTAAGGACAAGGGCATAAAGATCGCTTCTCCTTCGTTCGAGGGTGTGAGACTTGTTTTTGACAACGGCTGGGCCCTGCTCCGTATGTCTCTCCACGATCCCAACATGCCTCTTAACATAGAAAGCAGAAACCCCGGAGGGCTTGCCGGGATAGAGAATGAGGTTAAGGGCTTGCTCGATGGCTTCGATAAGCTGGACCTCAGCGCTTTCTCATAAAACAAGACACACGACAACTGAATAAAATGATTTCTGTAGGAGGAAATTATATGGATTTTATGCCGAAAAAGAAGCTTGGCTTCGGAATGATGAGAATGCCGCTTAATAACCCGAATGACGCAAGTGATGTCGACATTGAACAGATGTGTAAAATGGTTGATACATTTATCGACAGAGGGTTTACCTATTTTGATACAGCCCTTATGTACAACGGTGGTGTGAGCGAATCGGTCGTGAAGAAGGTCTTAAGTTCACGTTATCCGAGAGAGAAATTTACCGTTGCTACAAAGATGCACGCAGCCTTCTTTAAGTCAAAAGAAGAGATGGAAGAAATATTTAAGGCGCAGTTAAACCGTACAGGTCTTGAGTATTTTGATTATTACCTGGTGCATGGCGTTGAATCGGACATGCTCCCAATGTACGAAAAGTGCGATTGCTTCAGGTGGGTACTTGAAAAGAAGAAGGCAGGGCTTGTAAAGCACGCAGGCTTTTCGTTCCATGATACCCCCGAGCTTCTGGATGAGCTTTTAAACAAATATCCTGAGATGGAATTTGTACAGCTTCAGATCAACTATCTGGACTGGGAGAGCGAGTGGATACAGTCGAAAAAGTGCTATGATGTTGCCGTAAAGCACGGTAAGCAGATCATAGTTATGGAGCCCGTTAAGGGAGGAACGCTTGCAAATGTTCCCGAGGATGTAGAAAAGCTCTTTAAGGATGCAGACCCTGACGCTTCCGTGCCAAGCTGGGCGATCCGTTTTGTGGCATCGCTCCCCAATGTTATGGTGGTTCTTTCGGGAATGAGCAGTCTTGAACAGTTAGAGGATAATACCGGATATATGAGTGATTTCAAGCCTCTGACGGAAGAGGAAAAGGCGCTCTGCTTCAAGGCGGCAAAGATCATTAACAGCAATACGGCAATTCCCTGTACGGCCTGTGAATACTGCATGGGAGGCTGTCCGAAAAAGATCGCGATCCCTAAGTATTTTTCAATCTATAACGAGGATATGCGTGAGAATCTTGCCGAAAAGGGCTGGACAATTAACTTTACAAATTATCAGTTGTTAAATAAGGAATTCGGAAAGGCAAGCGATTGTATCGGCTGCGGTCAGTGCGAAAAGGTTTGCCCGCAGCATCTGCCCATCATAGAAAATCTGAAAAAGGTAGCGGCTCATTACGAATGAATCGAGTAGGGAAGATGCAATCGCACCCTGCTTGTTAAGCGATGAAAAAAGAGAGAGGTTAGCCTCTCTCTTTTGCTAATGCTGCATATTTTGCCGCGTTCTCAATGTCTCCCAGAATAACAAAGGAAATGTGAAGACCGATGAAGGGGAAGGAGTCGTGGTATTTGCGGTTTAAAAGGCTTTCTGTTTCGAAGGCCGCATTGTAATACCACATGACAGCCTCGTGGTAGTCGCGTTTGCTTCTGTAGTATTCTCCAAGCTCGAAGACTATTTCGGAGGGCGGGTTTTCGCAGGCTAAGCCGCGGGATACGGCTTTTAGCATAAGGTCTTTGTCATCTGAAAGACGGGCAGCTTTAGTACATACTGCAGAGTCCATAAGGATCATATCGCGGTCACTGTCACGATCCATTGCTGTTTTAAAATACTCCATGGCATCGATAAAATCCTCGTCAGAACCGGAGATAAAGAGCTCTCTGGCATACATTTTATGAAGCTTGTTTGAAAGAACCGAGCCGTCCGATGTGAGCTTTTTAAAGATTGCAAAGTCGCGGCTCTGGTGAGCACCCTCGGGCATGTGTTTTATCTTTATGTCTGAATCGTAGATAACAGGCGAGAGACGGACGCTTTCATGGATGGGATCTTCCCAGAAGAAGGAGCGTACTCTTTTGTACAGCTTGGGACGTAGCTCTTCGTCAAAATTGTAGGTGGTGTTAAGGTATAGCTGATTGGTGTAGATCATCTGTACAATGTCGATCTCGGGAAGCAGAGCCTCCTTTAATATCTTGAATTTTTCCTTGTTTTCGTAGTCGATGACTTCGTCTGCATCAACAGAGAGAATATAGTCTTTTGTGCATTTTGAGAAGGCGAAATTTCTTGCCTCGGCGAAATCGTCACCCCATTCGAAATCGTAGATGTTTTTTGTGTAAAGGGAGGCGATGGCTTTAGTGCGATCCGTAGAGCCTGTGTCTACAATGACTATCTCATCAACAAGTTTAATAAAACCGTCCAGACAACGACCAAGGATGGATTCCTCGTTTTTGACTATCATGCAAAGACTGATACTGACCATATATCTACCTCCTGAACAGACGATGATAAATCTGTTTTATTCTACACTATTTATAACAATTATAAGGCATTTTGACCATTATTAACAACAAAAAAAGAAAAGTTCTTAAATTTGTATCACCTTGTTAATTGTGGTATAATTTTGATACTTATGTGAAGCTTAAAATGCTTTAAAAATACACATCAGGGAAGGAAAATAAGATGAAGACATATCTTGTTACGGGAGGAGCCGGATTTATAGGGTCCAATTTCATTCATTACATGTTTAAAAAATATGATAACGATATTCGTATCATTAATCTGGATGTGCTGACATATGCGGGAAATCTCGAAAATCTTGAAGATATAGAAGGCAGGGAAAACTATACCTTTGTGAAGGCGGATATAAGGGATAAAGAGGCCGTAAGAAAGGTCTTCGAGAATAACGAAATTGACTATGTTGTAAATTTTGCGGCCGAGAGTCACGTTGACAGAAGCATAGAAAATCCCGAGATCTTTGTGGAGACAAATGTTCTGGGAACTCTTGTAATGCTGAATGAAGCAAAGAGGGCCTGGGAAAAGGAAGACGGAAGCTATAAGGAAGGCTGCAGATTTCTCCATGTTTCAACGGATGAGGTATACGGGTCACTGAATAATCTCACGGATTATTTTTACGAGACCACTCCTTATGATCCCCACAGTCCCTATTCGGCAAGTAAGGCTTCTTCCGATTTTCTGGTAAAATCCTATGTGGATACATATAAATTCCCGGCATTTATCACGAACTGTTCAAACAATTACGGGCCTTACCAGTTCCCTGAAAAGCTGATACCGCTCATTATCAATAATGCACTTAAGGGAGAAAAGCTTCCGGTATACGGAGACGGTAAGAATGTACGTGACTGGCTGTATGTTGAAGACCATGCAAAGGGAATAGATATGGTCATAAACGGCGGTCGTATCGGTGAGAAATACAATATCGGCGGACACAACGAAAAGCAGAATATAGAGATCATACATATTATTCTTGATACCTTAAATGAGCTTCTGGACGATAGCGATCCCAGAAAGAAGAATGTCAGCGAAGAGCTTATCACCTTCGTTACCGACAGAAAGGGACACGACAGGAGATACGCGATAGCACCCGATAAGATAAAGGCGGAGCTTGGATGGGAGCCGGAGACAATGTTCAGTGAAGGCATTAAAAAGACCGTCAAGTGGTATCTTGAAAACGAAAAATGGTTTAAGGGTGTAACAAGCGGTGATTATCAGAAATACTATGACAAGATGTACACCGGAAGGTGACTTGAAATAAAAATAAGGAGTAACTTTAAATGAAAGGTATAATTCTTGCCGGAGGAAGCGGCACAAGGCTGTATCCTTTGACGAAGGCAGTTTCAAAACAGATGATGCCGGTTTACGACAAGCCGATGATCTACTATCCGCTGTCAACGCTTATGCTTGCGAATATAAGGGATATTCTGATCATTTCCACGCCCAGGGATCTTCCGGGGTTTAAGTCTCTTTTACAGGACGGAAGTGAGCTGGGACTGAATATTTCCTATGCCGAGCAGGCACAGCCCAACGGGCTTGCGGAAGCATTCATTATCGGAGAAGAATTCATAGGAAGCGACAGGGTTGCAATGGTACTTGGAGACAATATCTTCTATGGCCATGATTTTTCCAGGGTGCTTAAGGAGGCAGAGTCGAGAGAAAAGGGAGCAACTATTTTCGGATACTTCGTAAAAAATCCGAGAGATTACGGAGTTGTGGAATTTGATGCGGATTCAAAGGCTGTCTCTATCGAGGAGAAGCCTGAAAAACCGAAGTCCAATTATGCGGTACCGGGCCTTTATTTCTACGACAATCAGGTTGTTGAGATAGCAAAAAATGTTAAACCCTCCGCAAGAGGAGAGCTTGAGATCACCGCGGTTAACAACGAATATTTAAGACGCGGAGAGCTTTATGTCGAGAAGCTTGGGCGTGGCTTTGCCTGGCTAGATACCGGCAGTCATGATTCGCTTCTGGATGCGGCAGACTTTGTATCGGCTTTCCAGAAGAGACAGGGGCTTTATATCTCCTGTATAGAAGAAATTGCATATAAGAGAGGCTTTATCAATAAAGAACAGCTTCTGGAGCTTTCAAAGCCTCTTTTAAAGACAGCATACGGCCAGTATCTGGTCGATGTGGCAAATGGATTATAAGATATTCAGGAATACGGTAATAGCCATATCTGCACTTGTATTATGCGGTGGTGTTTTCCTGATGCTTTATCTTGCCGGATTTATCGGCAATAAGGATGAGGCGGCCGGCGAACAGTCTGTTGAACAGTCAGGTTCCCAAGCCGTCGGTAAAGAGACAGAGCTTTCGGATGAAAACACAGAATATCAGGAGACGGCAGAGCCTGATGATGATCCGTTAAAGGAATTTGAAAAAAGTTCTGAATCCGGGTCAGAGCTTCAATCAGGGCCCGGGTCCGGAGATGAAGAGGTCAGTGAAAATTCTTCGAACGGATTCAATCTGCTTCTTTCGAGTGTGGATCATGATATAAAGATGATGATCCTGGATGCTACCGGAGAGCTTGTTCGGGGAATGGGCTTTATGGCTGAGGTAGTGGGGCCGGATGAAACCTTTTCCTGTGAAGACTTTGATAAGGACGGGGTTCTTTATACCGCGGATATTGTAAGCGGATACTATACGGTGCAGCTTAAGGATCCGAGCGGGAAAAACATAGGCATTCCCATGGGAGTTAATGTCAGGGGAGAAATCTCCTATACACCTCTTGAATCGATAACACTGGAGATATATTCGGAGGATGAGATAGATGTCGAGGCGGAGGATACGGGTATCTTTGATGAGGCTGTCATAGAGGAAGGCAGTACGGAAAGTGTTACCGTTGACAAGACAAAGCCCGGCAGTATAGGTGTTGATGTTTCGAAGTATAATAAGGATATCGACTGGAAGGCGGTAAAGGCTTCCGGTATAGATTATGCGATCATAAGAATAGGCTACAGGGGATCTTCATCGGGTGTTCTGGTTGTGGATCCTTATTTCAAGAAGAATATAGAGGGCGCAAGGGCAGCCGGGCTTAAGACCGGAGTCTATTTCTTCACACAGGCGATAAATGCCGTGGAAGCAGTGGAGGAGGCCAGCGCGGTTATTCAGATGGTTCAGGCATCGGAGCTTGAGCTTCCGGTATTTATAGATGTGGAAACCTCCGGAGGCAGGGCCGATTCTTTAGACATAGCCACAAGGACAGAAGTAATAAACGCCTTCTGCCGCACCCTTACCAATTCCGGGTACGGTGCCGGAGTATATGCCAATAAGCGCTGGTTTGAAAGCAGGATAGATATGTCGGCTCTCGGTAACTGGAATATCTGGCTTGCGCGGTATAAGGCAGATGAGCCCGGAATGGCCTGCGATGCCTGGCAGTACACTTCAAAGGGAAGTGTTGACGGAATAGTCGGAAATGTGGATCTGGATGTCAATTACAGTCTGGATCTTAATAAGAAATAAAAGAAGGATGATAAAATGGGAAAGATCAGTGTTGAAAGATGTGAAATTGAAGGTCTTGCGGTAATTACACCGACGGTTTTCGGAGACGAAAGAGGCTATTTTATGGAGACCTATAACTATAACGATTTTGCCGCCGAGGGTATCGACGACAAGTTTGTTCAGGACAATCAGTCTTCTTCGTCAAGGGGTGTTTTGAGAGGAATGCATTTTCAGATAAACTTCCCCCAGGGAAAGCTGGTCAGAGTTATTAAGGGTGAGGTTTACGATGTAGCCGTTGACTTAAGAAAGGGCAGCAAAACCTTCGGGAAATGGTTCGGAGTTACTTTGAGCGAAGAAAATAAAAAGATGTTTTATATTCCCAAGGGCTTTGCACATGGTTTTCTGGTTCTTTCGGATATAGCCGAATTTGCATACAAGTGTACAGATTTTTATCATCCCGGAGACGATGGGGGGCTTAAATATAACGATCCCGAGCTTGGGATAAAATGGCCCGATTCCATTAAGGAAGAGGATATGAATATAAACGAAAGGGACCGTAACTGGCCTTCTTTCGCGGAATACAGGGCGGAGAATGCTTAATAGATGAGCAGAAAAAGTAAAGTGCTGCTGGTGCTTTTTGTTATCCTGGCAGCTGCAAATCTTTATATAATCCTACATCATAACCCGTTAGCGGATCCTTTTCAGGAAGTGTTGAAAAAGATAATTTCCTGTTGTCTTTTTGATTCTGCCTATATAGGGTTTATTTTGGGATATGACAAAATAGTTGTGCTCCCGGTTGAATTGTATCAGAACAGGGAGCTGATCTGGAAGCTGGCAAAAAACGATTTCAAATCCAAATATGCCGGCTCATATCTGGGCATAGTCTGGGCCTTCATCCAGCCTGTGGTAACGGTTCTTGTTTACTGGTTCGTGTTTACGGTTGGCGCGCGAACGGATATGACGGGTGAAACTACCTATCCCTTTGTCCTTTGGCTTATCTGCGGTATAGTGCCCTGGTTCTTCTTTTCGGATGCTCTCGGACAGGGAACAAGTGCCCTTTTATCCTATGAATTCCTGGTAAAAAAGGTCGTATTTAAAATAAGCATACTGCCGATAATAAAGGTGCTTTCTTCACTCTTTATTCATCTGTTTTTATGTGCTGTTACCCTGATCTTACTGATCTTAAACGGCTTCTATCCGACGATTTACTGGATACAGTTACCGTATTTCAGTCTCTGCACTTTCTTACTGGTGCTGGGTATGAGTTATATCACCTGTTCCATCGTGGTATTTTTCAGGGATCTTGGGCAGATAATCAGTATTGCGCTTCAGGTCGGAGTATGGATCACGCCCATCATGTGGCATCTGGATTTCTTAAGCCGTCCCATGCAGATATTGTTTAAGCTGAATCCCGTATACTATGTTGTAGACGGCTTCAGGATGGCGCTTCTGGATAAGATGTGGTTTTGGGAGCATTTTTATTCGACGGCCTATTTTTGGATATTTACCGCGTTTATGTTTATTTTCGGAGCATTGGTCTTTAAGAGACTGAAGGTTCATTTTGCGGATGTTCTGTAACGGAGAAAAGTTTGATGGCTGAAACGGTTATAAAGGTTGAACACCTGGATAAAATGTATAAGCTGTACGATCACAAAAGACATCGCATAATAGATGCGCTCGGTCTTTCGAAAAAGAAGCTGTACAGGGAGCATTATGCCCTGAGGGATGTTTCACTTAACGTTGATAAGGGTGAAACCGTTGGCATAATCGGAACAAACGGATCGGGTAAATCAACCATCTTAAAGATAATAACAGGAGTTCTATCGCCTACCGACGGAAATGTTGAGATAAACGGACGTATATCGGCTCTTCTGGAGCTGGGGGCCGGGTTCAACATGGAGTTTACGGGACTGGAAAACATATATCTCAACGGAACCATGATAGGCTTTTCCAAAGCGGAGATAGATGAGAGACTGCAGGACATTCTGGATTTTGCGGATATAGGAGAGTTTATCGATCAGAAGGTGAAGACCTATTCGAGCGGTATGTTCGTGCGCCTTGCCTTTGCGGTGGCTATAAATATAGATCCCGAGATATTGATAGTTGACGAGGCTCTTTCTGTCGGGGATGTTTTCTTTCAGAATAAGTGCTACCACAAATTTGAGGAGTTTAAGGCTAACGGAAAGACCATAATATTTGTAAGTCACGATCTTTCGAGTATCAATAAATACTGTGACAGGGTGGTGCTCTTAGACAAGGGTGTGAAGCTTGCGGAAGGGACACCTAAGGACATGATAGATATGTACAAGAAGGTTCTTGTACATCAGATAGATTCAGACAGGAGTGATCTTCTCGATAGCGGTAACGTTACGGGAACAGCCGGGAAAAACGGTGGTCTTTGGAAGGATAAGATGGTGCTCAGTCCGTCGGCCGATGTTTACGGCTCCGGGCTTGCGGATATAGTAGATTTCTGCTGTATAGATAACAGCGGTATCATCACCAATACGATAATAAAGGGTGATACCTTTACCGTAAAGGTCAGAGTGGCCTTTCATGCAACGGTAAACGAGCCCATAGTTGCATTGTCCTTTAAGAACCGCTACGGAGTGGAGATCACGGGAACGAATACCATGTTTGAAAAGCTCAGTACCGGAACCGAGCAGGACGGGGACGAGCTTATAGTCACCTTTACCCAGGAAATGACACTTCAGGGAGGCGAATACCTTATTTCGCTTGGGTGCACCGGTTACAGGGAAGGTGAATTTACGGTCTACAGCAGGATGTATGATGTGTTCAATATAACCGTCGTTTCATCTCATGATACGGTAGGATATTATGATTGCGGAAGTGAAGTAGTAATAGAGAAGAAGGAAAAGAATGGAAGAGAAAAATAAGGATAAAAACAAAGAACAATATGACGGCAAGGTAACGCTTGATAAAACCTATTATTTCGGGAAGGATATGTATTCCGAAGGTTCGGCCGAGGACGAGCTTTTAAAGATCGTAAGAAACAGGCCTGCAGAGGAATACAACAGAGCGATAGCCGAGAGCGGAAGCTGGAATACCTTATATCATCTTTCACATATAAGAGGCAATATAGTTGATTTTCTGCCGCTTACAAAAAATGACAGCGTTCTGGAGGTGGGTGCCGGCTGCGGTGCGATAACGGGAACACTTGCAAAAAAGGCCGGGCGTGTTACCTGTATAGAGCTTTCCGCTAAAAGAAGCCTTATAAATGCCACAAGAAACAATTATGAAAATATCGAGATCAAGATCGGTAATTTTATGGATATAGAAAAAAATCTTAAGGAAAAATATGACTATATCCTTTTGATAGGTGTGCTGGAATATTCCGGAGCCTATGTGGATGATGATAATCCTTATGATGCCATGCTTGAGAGGATGGGAGAGCATCTTAAGGAAAACGGTAAGATCATAATAGCAATTGAGAATAAATACGGGATCAAATATTTTGCGGGTGCAAGAGAGGATCACACAGGTAAATTCTTTGATGGAATAGAAGGATACAGGGAAACGACCGAAGTCAGAACCTTTTCAAAGCCGGAGCTGGAGGCTCTGTTTAACCGTAACGGCTACGAATTCAGATTTATGTATCCGTATCCGGATTACAAGCTGCCTTGCACGTTGTTTTCGGATGACAGGCTGCCCGGGAGCGGCGAGCTGAACATGAAAAATCTGAATTTCGACGGTGAAAGACTGACGCTGTTCAGTGAAAACAAAGCACTTGAAGAAGCGGCTCAAAGCGGAACCTTCCCGATGTTTGCCAATTCCTTCTGGGTTGAGCTTAAGAAAAACGATAATAACAACAAAAAGGAAACGAAGGTCATTTTTTCGAAGCATTCAAACGAGAGAAGGCCGGAGCTCTGTATCCGTACCGATATCACCGAGGATGAGGACGGAAACAGAAGTGTGTTCAAATATCCCTATTCAGAGGGTGCGAAACAGCATCTTAAACAGATGGAGAACCTTTACAAAAAACAGTGCGAGCAGTTTGAGGGCACGGAGTTTAAGCCCAATGTATGTAAGAGTGTCACACAAGGGGATGACTTTAAAGGACTGGAGTTTGAATATATCAAAGGAACGACTCTGGCCGAGGCCATAGACGGACTTCTGGATATCGGGAATCAGACCGGTGCGGAAGTTATTGTGCAGAAATATATAAATATCCTGAACTCTCTTGCGACGGAGACTTTTGTTGTTACCGATGAGTTTAAAAAGGTTTTCGGGGATGCAAAGCTGCCTGACGGTGAAAAATCCTTAAAGATCACAAACATTGACCTTATTTTTTCAAATATAATAATAAGCAGTGAGTGGAATATCATAGATTATGAATGGTCCTTTGATTTCCCCGTTCCCATAAAATATGTGATGTACAGGGCTATATTTTATTATATGAGAGAAATGGGGCTGGATACCTTAGGTGATACAAAACCGTATGAAATGGCGGGTATCAAAGAGGAAGAGATGAGGATCTTTGCCAGAATGGAGTCGTCCTTCCAGCATTATATTGCCGGGGACAGCTTCTCTCTGTTAAAGCTGTATTCGATCTTCGGAAGGAACAACATAAGCTTTGAGAGGGCATATCGTCTCTCGAGAGCACTTAAGAGGCCGGAAAGAGTAAAGCTCTATATGGATTACGGTAACGGCTTTGATGAGGAAAATACCTGCTATGTTACGGCAGGATTGGAGGATGGTGACAGGGTCATATTAGATACCGTTATTCCGCCCAAATGTGTTTCACTGCGCATAGATCCTGCGGATTATCATTGTCAGATAAAGCTTATCAAGTGCAGGATAAACGGTAAGGAGACGCCGATCATGTGTAATGGTGAGGTTATGGGGCATGGAATAGTTTATTTCGATACAAACGACCCGCAGCTTCTTATAGAAAACACCTGGTCGGGTAATAAGGTACATATGGAATACGAGATCGGTACCATTGAAGAGAAGTACAGACGGCCCGTAGACCATCTGGTATATGAAAAGAGAGAGCAGAGAAAGAGTCTGTTCAATAAGATCGCGGGAAGGGATTCGGATCCCTATTCCTGGATCAAACTTTGAGGTTAAATTTTGATAGATAAAAAGGCTGTAAAGCTTGCCAAGGATAAATGGGAAAATCCCTATAAATACTGGATAAAGGAAAACGAAAATTTTTCGGGTCTTTTGAATGAAAATACTGCAATGAAGGATCTGGAAAAGGATTATGTATTCTGTGTTTTAAAGGACGGAGAAAGAGCGGAGCATTTTGCGGGACGTATACTTAACGTTATCGGAGAAGAGCGTCCCGGGATCATTTATTTTGATGAAGACGTCTATGACAGGGGAGCGGGAAGGAAGGATCCCTTTTTCAAGCCGGACTATTCACCGGATACATTAAAGAGCTTTTATTATCCGGGAGCATTAACTCTTGTTGATAAGGAAATTGAGCTTTTTGTAAGAAAAAATTATGCCTACAGTCCTTCGTCTCCGGAGTATCTCAAGGAGTGCTTCAGGGAGGCGGTGAAAAGGGAAAAAGAGATCGTTCACATTCCTGAGGTGCTGTTTTCTGCATATGACGGACGTGATATAGAGTATTCCGTAAGGGATAATGACACACACAAGGATGAGAGCTGTAAGGTTTCCGCCATTATTCTGTCAAAGGATCATCCCGGACTTCTTAAGAGATGTATAAGCGGACTTAAGAAGCTGGCAGAAAAGGAAGAGACAGACCTGGAGATAATCGTTGTAGACAACGGCAGCGATCCGGGTAATAAGAAGGAATACTCAGAGCAGGCCGGGGAATACGGGTTTAAATATATATACAGGGAAATGCCCTTTTTATATTCTGTCATGAACAATATCGGTGCCAAAGAGGCAGCGGGTGACATCCTGCTGTTTTTAAACGACGATATTGAGATACCCGGAAAGGTAAGCTTTCTTAAGAGGATGGCTCATAAGGCGTTAAAGGATGATGTGGGAGCCGTAGGGATAAAGCTTTTGTATCCGGGCGAGGAGCTTATACAGCATGCGGGCATAAGTTTGTTAAAGAGCGGGCCTTCACATAAGCTGAACGGTTATCCCGATAGTGAGGTCTATTATCATGGTGTAAACAGAAGAGATATAAATGTGTTGGCAGTTACCGGGGCCGCGCTTATGGTCGAAAAGAAGAAGTTTATATCGATAGGCGGTTTTGATGAAGAGCTGGCCGTATCATATACGGATACCGATCTTTGCCTGGATCTGGTTGAAAAGGGTTTTCGTTCGGTATGTCTCAACAGCAGGCATCTTATTCATCATGAAAGCATTTCGAGGGGAAACGACCTTAAAGACCGGGTTGCATATGAAAGGCTTATAAAAGAAAAGGAATATTTTTACGGGAAACACGAAGAATTTCTGAAAAAAGGGGATCCGTATTACAGTGATAATCTTACCGAAACCGGACTTGATTATGATATTAACTATATAAGACCCGGGGAGGATATACCTTTGACTGATAAGCTTAGTCGCTGTGATCATAAGAGTAATCTTAAGGAGCTGTCGGATAAGGAGCTGAACTTTTCCGCCGAGAGCACGGAATATGTCATAAGTGATGCCAACGGGCAGGAGAACTATTATCTGATCCGGGGCTGGAGCTTTTTAAACGTATTATTCGCGGATAAATACAGAAGAGAACTTATAATAGAGGACGGGGACAACGCTTTCCGGGTGAGTGTAAGCGATATATACAGAAAGGACGTTACGGAAGTCTTTTCGAAAAAGAAGGGTATAGATTTTTGCGGATATGAAGCGCATATTGATGCACGTCTTTTTGACGAGGCAAAGGAATATATGATAAGCCTGGCCTTTGTGAGCGGTTCTGGCGAAGGTAAAATAAAGGGCTTTATCAAGGAGAATGTATGTCGGATAAAAACAACGAAGGAATGAACCTTGAGGAGTATTACAAGGGTCTTTACGAAAAGGAAACAAAGAAGAACGAAGAACTGACCCGGGCGATCGTAACTCTTGAGGAGGAAAATGCGGAGCTGAACAGAAAACTGGGCAAGGTAAAGAACAGCACCCTGTTTAAGCTTATAAGGCCTGTCAGAAATTTATGGGCCAGGTTTAAAAACGCGGTTATCAGAGTAAAACGCTACGGAAATCTTAAGAATGTCATAGAGAAGCTTAAGTCCAAGAAGATTGAAAGAAATGCATATAAGCTTCATGGTACGGCAAGCTTTCCTTCACCCGAGGAAGCTGCAAGGCAGCGGGATACCGTTTTTAAGGAAAAACATGTTTTTTCGATACTTGTGCCTCTGTATAATACTCCGGAAAAGTTTTTAAGAGAGATGATAGAGTCCGTAACGGCGCAGACATATTCATACTGGCAGCTTTGTCTTGCCGACGGGTCCGATAAGGAGCATATCTATGTCGGAGAGATAGTTGACGAATATATCAAAAAGGACAGGGAAATAAGTCCGACCGGAGAGAGTCGTATAAGCTACAAGAGAATAAAGAATATGGGTATTTCCGATAATACCAATGAGTGCTTTGAACTGGCAAAGGGAGATTACATTGCTCTTTTGGATCATGATGATCTTCTGCATCCCTCGGTGCTCTTTTATTACATGAAGGAGATAGAGAAAAGCGGAGCTGATTTTCTTTATTGTGATGAGGCAACATTTCAGGGAGAGAGCATTAACAATATGATCACCCTGCATTTCAAACCGGAATTTGCCATAGATAACCTTTGCGCAAACAATTATATCTGCCATTTTTCGGCCTTCACAAGGGAACTCTCCGAGAGGGCGGGACGCTTCAGACGCGAATTTGACGGAAGCCAGGATCATGATATGATATTGCGTCTGACGGATAAGGCACATCTTATAAAGCATGTACCGCATATCTTTTATTACTGGAGAAGCCACGCCGGTTCTACGGCGGCCGACATAAACGCCAAGACCTATGCCATAAACGCGGCAAAGGGAACGGTTTCGGCCTATCTTAAATCCAAGGGCTTTAAAGATTTTGAGGTGGAAAGCACAAAGGCGTTTGCGACTATTTTCAGGATCCGCTATGCGATCACTGAAAAAAAGAAAATAAGCATCATAATACCCAGTTCGGATCACAGGGACGACCTGAAACGATGCATTGATTCTGTGATCACGCGTTCGTCCTATGAAAACTATGAGATAGTCGTGGTGGAAAACAACAGTAAAGACGCAGCAACCTTTGATTATTATAAGGAGCTGGAAAGTGTTCCGGTTGTAAAGGTTGTAAAATACGATAAAGAGGGCTTTAATTTCTCGGCACTCATAAACTTTGGTGTTGCAAATTCAGACGGTGATTATCTGCTGCTCTTAAATAACGACACGGAGGTGATCACCAGAACCTGGATGGAAGAGCTTCTTATGTATGCCCAGAGGAGGGATGTAGGTGCCGTAGGAGCAAAGCTCTATTATGAAGATTACACGATCCAGCATGCAGGAATAGTTATAGGTCTCGGTGCCCACAGAACAGCGGGACATACTCATTACGGATTGTCCAGAGATAATCTCGGTTATATGGGAAGGCTTATGTATGCCCAGGACGTTTCGGCGGTAACGGGAGCCGCTCTTATGGTATCCAGAGAAGATTTTAACAGAGTCGGAGGCTTTGACGAAGACTTTGCCGTGGCTTTAAACGATGTTGACTTCTGCCTGAAGCTGAGGCATCAGGGGCTGTTGAATGTATTTACTCCCTTTGCAGAGCTCTTCCATTACGAATCTGCTTCAAGAGGAAATGATGTTGACGGAAGCGATTCGGCGAAGGCGAAGAGATATGACGAAGAGGCTGCAAGGTTCAGGGATAAATGGAAGGAGGACCTGGAAAAGGGAGATCCGTATTTCAATCCGAATTTTTCTCTTGATCACAGCAATTACACTCTAAAAAGTAATGTGGCCATGGTTTCGGATTAAGGGCTGTTATGTTATAATAAACGTTAGGGTTTATTCACATATAAACCTTAAAGCTGCTTTAAAAGCAGGAAATAAAAAAATATTGGAGGTTGAGTTATGGGATACAAGGAAAACTACGATTATTGGCTGAATGATCCTTATTTTGATGCCGAGACAAAGGCGGAGCTTGCGGCTATTAAGGATGATGACAATGAGATCCAGGAAAGGTTTTACAAAGATCTTGAATTTGGAACAGGCGGACTTAGAGGAATCATCGCTGCCGGGTCCAACCGTATGAATATATATACCGTTCGTCGTGCTACTCAGGGTCTTGCAAATTACATCCTTAAAGAAGGTACTCAGGCCAAGGGTGTTGCAATTGCATATGACTGTCGTTTTATGAGTCCCGAATTCGCCGATGTGGCAGCTCTCTGCCTTGCGGCAAACGGTATTAAAGCATATGTATTTGATTCACTTCGTCCTACACCGGAGCTGTCATTTGCTCTTCGTACATTGGGATGTACAGCGGGTATCGTAGTTACGGCATCTCATAATCCCCCTGAATACAACGGCTATAAAGTTTATTGGGAAGACGGAGCTCAGGTAGCTTCTCCCAGAGATACAGCCATCATAAATGAGGTTAATGCGGTTGAGAAGTATTCCGACGCAAAAACCATGGACAAGGATGAAGCAATGAAAAAGGGCCTGTATGAGGTTATCGGAAAGGATATTGATGACAAGTACATGGCAGAGCTCAAAAAGCTTATCCTTCATCCGGATGTTATCCAGGAAATGGCAGAAAAGATCACCATCGTTTATACGCCTTTCCACGGCACCGGTAATGTGCCTGTTCAGAGGATATTAAAGGAGCTCGGCTTTAAGAATGTTTTTGTTGTTCCCGAGCAGGAGGAGCCGGATCCCAAGTTTACAACTCTTGAATATCCCAACCCCGAGGATCCCAAGGCATTCACATATGCGCTCAATCTCGCTAAAGAGAAGAAGGCCGACATTGTTATGGCAACGGATCCCGATGCCGACCGTCTCGGTGTTTACGCATATGATACAAAGAGCGGAGAATATATCGGCTTTACCGGAAATATGTCCGGAATGCTGATCGGTGAATACAGAATGAAGGAGCTTAAGGCTGCAGGAAAGCTTCCTTCAAACGGAGCGCTGGTTAAGACCATAGTTACCACAAATCTTGCAGATCCTATTGCTGAGGATTACGGCTTAAAGCTTATCGAGGTTCTTACGGGATTTAAATATATCGGAGAGCAGATCAAGCTGTTTGAGCAGACAGGAAGCAATGAATATGTATTCGGTCTTGAAGAGTCCTACGGTTGTCTTGTAGGTACACATGCTCGTGATAAGGATGCCATCGTTGCGGTTATGTGTCTTGCCGAGGCTGCTGCCTTTGCAAAGAAGAACGGGCGTACCCTCTGGGATGAGATGATCCGCATTTACGATAAATACGGATACTTTAAGGAGGGAATCCACACCGTTACCTTAAAGGGTATAGACGGAGCCGAGCAGATAAAGGCTATTATGGACAAGGCAAGAAATAATCCTCCTAAGGCATTCGGAGAGCTTAAGGTTAAGGAATTCAGGGATTATGATGCCGATGTTACCATAAATAACGAGACCGGAGAGAAGGGTAAGACCGGACTTCCGAAGTCAAACGTTCTGTACTTTGATCTTGAGAATAATTCCTGGTGCTGTGTAAGGCCTTCAGGTACAGAGCCCAAGATCAAATTCTACATGGGTGTTAAGGGCAGCTCACTGGAGGATGCCGAGAAGAAGCTTGAGTCTTTGAAAGCAGAAGTAATTAAAAGTCTGGCATGATAGATATTAAAAATATGGGGATCGGGCAGCGCCTTTTGTTGGCGCTGCTTTCCCTTATTGCTATAGTGTCTCTTCTCGGAGGCATAAAAAACGGATACCGTTTCAGTCAGGATTTTCAGTACGATGCCGCAAAGGCTCTTGTTTTGGGTTACGATCCCTATGAGCTGAGCCTTGTAAACGGCGGGAAAGCCGACATAGAAGAGCTTAAGGATTTTCACGAATACTTTACAGGTATCGATGCGCCGCAGAAAATGGAAGCAAATCAGTTTCCATCTCTTTTGTATATCCTTGCACCCTTAACGCTTATGCCGTACAGGACGGCTGTTGTGGTCTGGATGATCCTGAATATCATATTTACCTTTGGGATAGTTATTCTTTTGAGAAAGACGTTTTTTAAGGAAACTCCCGATTTTTATTTTGCACTTGCTGCTCTTCTTATGATCGCGGGTACACCCTACAGAAATCAGCTGGGTGTGGGGCAGCATACCTTGTTTTCGTTTGCGGCATTTTTGCTTGCCGTGTATTTATCAGATAAGGGAAAAGCCGTATGGGCAGGACTTATGATGGCTGTATGTTACTTTAAATATACGCTGACCGTTCCGCTCTGCCTGTATTTTGTATATAAAAGAAGATGGAAGGAGCTCATTGTATCCGTAATACCTCACTTGATCTGTACAGGGGTATGTGCGGCAGTTTTAAATAAGAGTCCCATATATCTTATTATAGAACCACTTAAGGTCTCAATGGCTCTGTCCGGTGAAGGGAGTCTTGATGTGGGTGCCATAAGCGGAGGAGGAGCGATTTCGCTTATCATCACGGCTCTTTTATTTGCGGGGATGATAGTTTTATCCTTCTTGATGAAACCGAAGGGCGATAAGGAGTTTTTTGCCTTCACCGTGCTGGTATCGCTTATAATTACCTATCACCGAAGCTATGATTATTTTGTGCTGACAGCTGCTATGCCGGGCGTATATATTCTTTCGGATATGCTTGCCGAAAGGTCGGACAAGGCCGGTAAGGCGTTGGAGGCACTGTATTGGATAATGCTGTTATATATGTATTTTGGTCTTCGTATTTTTCACGAAGGAAAAGCGGCACTTGCTGCAGGCGGTATTATTTATTATCTGTTCCTGGTGCTGTTTATATGCGCAGTTATATTTGAAAATCTTGTTTATTATAAATCCCGCAAGCTAAGCGGCAATACGGGAAAAAGAGGAGAAGCTTGAAGATGGATAAGCTCTATATTGTCATTCCGGCATATAACGAAGAAGCAACCATCAAAACCGTTATAGATGAATGGTATCCCATGGTGGTTATGGCCGGTACAGAAAGCAGACTGGTCATAATCGATGATGGCAGTAAGGATTCAACCTATGCTGTAATAAAAAAGGAAACCGAAAAGAGAGAACAGCTTATTGCCCTGCATAAGGATAATTCGGGACATGGTCCGACTGTGTTGTACGGTTACTATTATGCGTTAAAAGAGGGGGCCGATTACGTGTTCCAGACGGATTCCGACGGCCAGACCAGAGCAGACGAATTCCCCGAATTCTGGAGGATGAGGAAGCATTACGATATGGTAGTCGGATACCGCAAGGGAAGACAGGACGGGCTTTCGAGGATCTTTGTAACAAAGGTACTGAAGCTGGTGGTGGCAATATGTTTTCAGGTAGTGGTAACCGATGCAAATACACCCTTCAGGCTTATGAATGCTTCTACTCTGTCACGTGAGCTCAAGCTGGTGCCGAAGGATTTCTTTCTGGCCAATGTTTTACTTACGGTAATATATACAAAGCATAAAAGAAAGATCAGGTTTATGCCGATAACCTTCAGGCCAAGGCAGGGTGGTGTAAACTCGATCAATATGAAGAGAATATTTAAGATCGGCCGAACTTCCTTAAGCCAGTTTATAAAGCTGAACAGGAAAATAAACGAAACTCCGGCCGAATAAAAGAGGAGAAAAATGGAAAATAACAAAAAACAAGCATTACTGCAGCAGATCATGAAATTTGCGGTCGTAGGCGGTTTATCCTCTGTGATAGATTTTGCCATCTACTCGCTTATAATAGTGATATTTGTCCGTGACGGGATGGATGAGGGCTTATATAATATCACGGTTATGGCGGCGGCCTTTTTCGGTTTTACCATTTCCCTTATTTTTAATTACTTGACCAGTATGAAATTTGTCTTCCGTCACGATGAAAATATGGACAGACGAAAGGAATTTACCATATTCGCCATTTTAAGTCTTATAGGGCTTGGCCTGAACGAGGCCATAATAATGGGTGTACTTGCGTATTATAAGTCTGTTCCGCTGGAAATATTCAAATCCGGTATCCTTTATGATTATAAGGAATGGGTCGGCAAGATAATAGCTACCGGAATAGTTATGGTATATAATTTTGTTACTCGTAAAATTTTCATAGAGAAAAAGGATTGAAAAGGAACAAAGTTATGAAGGATAAGATATTATTGTTTATACCTGCCTACAACTGTGAAAACCAGCTGCCGCGAGTGCTGGAAAGCTTAAAGGGCGAGGCGTTGTCATATATAGATACGGTTCTTGTGATCAATAACCGGAGCACGGATAAAACCGAAGAGGCCGCACTTATATATAAGGAGGAGAACAGGGATTTTCCGTTGAAGGTATTAAGAAATGACGAGAACTACGGGCTTGGAGGGTCTCATAAGGTGGCCTTTGAATATGCGATCCGTAAGGGCTATGATTATTGTATAGTGCTTCACGGAGATGATCAGGGTAATTTTAATGATTTTATACCCATGCTGAAAAAGGGTATATATAAAAAATACGATTGCGTGCTGGGTGCCAGATTCATGTTCGGATCAAAGCTTTTCGGATATTCGCTTTTCAGAACCTTTGGTAATATTGTTTATAATTTCCTGTTCGCAATGGTTACCCGAAGAAGGATATTCGATCTGGGTTCCGGTCTTAACCTGTATTCGACACGTATGCTGGAAAACAGATTTTATCAGAAGTTTCCCGATAATCTTACCTTTAATTACTGTATGGTAATGGCTCTTGATTATTACGGGCAGAAAGAACGTTTTTATCCTGTTACCTGGAAGGAGACGGATCAGGTTTCCAATGTCAAAATGGGAAGTCAGGCCGTCAATGTCCTGAAAATGCTGTTTAAATATATGAAAAACAGAGAAACCATTAAAACGGATTACAGGGAAAAGAAGATCGAGAGTTATTTGGCAGAGGAAATCAGATAATGTTTTTTTTATTTGCGAATTGCTTTTTCCTTATCTTCATAGTACTGTTTCTGGCCGCACATATATTTAAGATGGTGAGACTTTATCTGGTGCTTATAGAAACGAGGATACCATTTACGGAATTTCTGTTTCTGTACATGCGTACAACGCTGGTAAATCTTATCATCCCCTTTAAGCTCGGTGAAATATACAGGATAATTGCAGTCACAAGAGTTACCGGGAGAAAAGAAGTCGGTATCTGCGGAGTTATAGTGGACAGATTCTTCGATACGGTTTCCCTTCTTTGTATTCTGATCCCCTGCGAGCTGATCTTTATAAGACAGGTGAATGTGATCCCGGTCATTCTCTTTGCCGGATTGATCCTCCTGCTTTTGATCTATATTTTCTTTGAGCCCTCATATCAATATTTAAACAATTATATTATCCGGTTCAAAAAATCAGGAAGAGCGATGGGAGTTCTGTCAGGACTGGATATGGCGGGAGAATGGCATAATTATGTCAGGTCGCTGGTGCACGGAAGAAGTGCCCTTATGATACTGTCTTCCCTCGCAGGATGGGTTTTTGAGATATTTGCCATAAAGGCGCTGGCAGCAGGTCTTCATGAAGGCTTCGATATATACGATTTTGATAATTACATTAATTCAATCTTCGGTGCCGGAGAAAAGATAAGGGTTTCGGAATATTACGGAGTGATCGCATCGATAATAATCTGTGTGGCAACTATTATTTCGCTTTTGATCTGGAACGCTGAAAAGGGAAGAAATCCCGGGGAGAATAAAAAATGAAGAATATTTCTGTTTTTTACGACGACCGGTTTATGCCGGAGGGCAAACTTAAGCAGCTGACCGGAAGCAAGAGCTTCGGGGAGATAATATATAAGAGAAAAACACTTTCCGAACTGATGGCGACCTTTTATGATAAGGAGATCGTTATATTAAAGCAGACCGGAGATATTAAACCTGAGGAAGTGTCGGATGGCTGCGTTCTGCATATTTTCTCGCACTGTGTTATAAAAGACAGGCAGGAGTTTGAAATCCTGCTGAAAAAGACGGCCTTCGCCCGAAATAATTACAGAATTACGAACGGGGATAGGATCAGTGCTCTGGTCTTTTCGGATTTTAAGAGCTGGAAGGAATTTGTTTCGGAAAACGATACATTTGCGAAAATTAACAAGGCGGCATCGGGATTTGCCGAAGTCGAATCCGATGCCTTTATGGATATTTATGAGAGGGACAGCTTCTTAAGCTTTATTACGGGAGGCTTTGAGGCCCGCTTCTTTAACAGGCTTGACGGTGACGAGCATACCGTTGTAAAGCGTTCATCCGATATTAAAAAGATCAGGGCCGAATACGACTTTTACAGGTTTTTACCGGATGAAATGAAGAGCTATTTTGTAATGCCCTATAATTATACCGAGACGGAAAACGGGGCATCCTATACCATGGAAAGACAGCATATGACGGACGTTGCCATTCGATATATACATGGGGCTGTGGATACGGAGGAGTTCGAATATCTCATGAAAAACCTGTTCCGTTTTCTTTCCGTGAGAAAAAGAACAGAGGTGGATTGGGATACCTATTATCTGAAGAAAAAAGAGCTATATATAACCAAGGTTGAAGACAGGATAGAGAGTCTTAAGAAAAAAGAAGAATATAAGAAGATAGCGGATTTTATAGCAGCCGGAACGCCCTATTCTTCCATTGACGATATAGTAGCCGAATATGAGAAGCTGTATGATAAAGAGATCTCAAAGGGAAATGAAAAGCTCTATCATGCTATAGGTCACGGGGATCTTTGTTTTTCAAACATCCTGTACCAGCCTGATTGCGATATGATAAGACTTATCGATCCCAAGGGGGCATCCTCTGAGGCGGATATTTATACGGACCCATATTATGATGTGGCAAAGCTTTCGCATTCAGTTTGCGGAAATTATGATCTGATCAACAGTGCACGTTATGAGATAAGGATAAACGAAAACATGGAAGCGGAGCTGGTTTTTGATGCGGATATGAAGGTGTACAAGGATATATTCAGACGTCATCTTGAGGAAGCAGGTTTTGATTACGGGAAGGTACGTTTGTTTGAATGCTCGCTTTTCCTGTCGATGCTGCCGCTCCATATTGACAGGCCGCAGAAGGTGATGGCCTTTATTTTAAATGCGATAAGGATACTCCGTGAGACTGAAGGGGTGATGAGGACGGTATGAAGTCTTTGGGAATAGAGCTTTTAAAGGCAGGAAGCTTTATAAAGAGAAACGGATTAAGAAGAGCTGCCTGCAGGTCCGTTGAATATGTTAAGGACAGAAAAAGAGATGACAAATACAATGCTCTTATGCACAGAGAAAGGGCGAAGCGGGACAGAACCCGTTTTGAAGAGGCTGTGCTTTCGGGTGCGGGGATAAAATTTTCCGTAATCGTTCCGACCTATGAAAGCAATGCGATCTATTTAAAAAGGCTGATCGACAGTGTCCTGGGCCAAAGCTACGGGGAATTTGAGCTTCTGATAGTTGACGGAAGTAAAAGCAGAACGGTGTTTGATACATTGTCAGTTTACAACGACGGAAGAATAAGATATCTTAAGCTGGAAGAAAACAAGGGCATATCTGAGAACACAAATGCCGGGATAAAGGCGGCGCGGGGGAATTATCTTACCTTTGTCGATCACGATGATTTTCTGGAGAGTGATGCTCTTCTTGAAAGTGCCAGAGCTATATCAAAGGGAGCAAGGCTTGTATATACGGATGAAGATAAGTATGACGGATCATCCGACAGATATTTTGCACCGAATTTTAAACCGGATTATAATAAGGATCTGTTTCTGAGCAATAATTATATATGTCATCTTTTTACCGTTGAAAAGGCCGTAGCACTTAAGGCCGGTCTTTTTAGAAAGGAATTTGACGGAGCGCAGGATTATGATTTTATTTTAAGATGTATAGAAGCCGTAAAGGGTAAGAATATCGGCCATGTAAAGAAGGTACTGTATCACTGGCGTGTGCATCCCGATTCAACCGCGGGAAATCCGGCCGCCAAGCTATATGCCTATGAGAGCGGTAAAAGGGCGCTGGAGGATTATCTTAAGAGAAATTCTCTTAAGGGTACGGTTAAGGACAGTGCACATCTGGGCTTTTACAGGATAGAATATTCCACGGATCTTTCCGATAAGGAATATACTGTGTTTATCAGCGAAGATCTGAAGCCCCTGCAGGCGGAATATGAATCACTTATGGCCTCATATCTTGAAAGGGAGGACATAGGTGCGGTCGGTGCACGGATAGTGGACGGCTGGGATAAAATATTATACAGTGGTACAAGGGTTTTGCCGGACGGAAGAATGAAACAGCTTTATACCGGCATGAACCGTTATTATTCGGGCTACATGCATCGAGCTTCGATGCAGCAGGATGTGGATGCACTGTCAATGGATATCTGTCTTATCAGAAGTTCGCTGTTGACGGATGATGATATGAGCCCGGGAGAATTGTTTAAAAATATAAGGGAAATGGGATACAGGATCATTATGGATCCGGAGATAGTATTCAGAAGATGAAAAAGATTTCGGTTATAATTCCCAATTATCAGGGGAAAAACTACATAGCGGACTGCCTTGATTCTCTTAAGAAACAGGACTTTGAAGATTTTGAGGTCATTGTTGTTGACAATGCTTCCGAAGACAAAAGTGCCGATATTGTCGAGAACTCCTATCCTGAGGTGCGTCTTGTACGTCTGGAGCAGAATTTCGGTTTTTCAAGGGCTGTGAATGAGGGTCTTAAGAGATCGGAGGCGGAATATGTTATCCTGCTGAACAACGATACCGTTGCAGACAAAAGCTTTGTCAGGAAGCTTCATGAAAGCATAGTTGAAGATGACAGGATTTTTTCGGTTGCGTCCAAAATGCTGCAATTGCAGCGTCCGGACAGGATAGACGGTGCCGGAGACCTTTACTGCTGCCTCGGATGGGCCTTTGCAAGGGGTAAGGATAAGAAGAGGGACAGATATACGAAAAAGTGCAGGGTTTTTGCTTCCTGCGGAGGTGCTGCCATCTACAGAAGACGGATCCTCGATGAGATAGGCTGGTTTGATGAATTCCATTTTGCATATCTTGAGGATGTGGATATGGGATACAGGGCCAGAATAATGGGATATATAAACATCTACGAGCCGGAGGCTATAGTATATCATATGGGTTCGGGAGTTTCCGGGTCCAGACACAATGATTTCAAGGTGAGGCTTTCGGCAAGGAACAATATGTATATAATCATGAAGAATATGCCTACCCTGCAGATAATCCTGAATCTGCCGTTCTTTATAATAGGTTTCGGTATCAAGGCATTGTATTTTATAATCACGGGTTACGGAAGAGCCTACCTTTCCGGGATCAAAAGAGGATATCTTTTATGCAGGGAAGGAAGAAAATATCCGTATTCGGGCAGGAATTTCAAGAATTATGTGAAAATTCAGCTTGAATTGTATTTGAACATGTTTAAAAGATTTGCGGAGGTTATATTTTGATCAAGGATAATCAACGGTTATTTAACAGGTTGCATTTTATCCTGGATGCCATAGTTGTAGCGATATCCTATTCGCTGGCTGTGGCCATCAGATTTATGACGCCGATAAATGACCCTTTGGTATATCACCTTCCATACGATGTATATTTTATGGCCATACCCTTTCTGGTTATAGGTTATCTGTTTTTATACTATCAGTTTGATCTGTACAGTTCGAAGAGGGTTTCGGGAAGAAAAAGGGAATTATACAATATCATAAAGGCTAATGTCACCGGACTTATAGCATTTATCGTTGTGCTGTATATAATCCATCAGCCGCATTTTGCCAGATCCCTGATCTTTATCTTCTTCGCTCTGAATGTGTTTATGTGTACGGCAGAGCGAAATGTGATAAGGCTTATTTTGCGTTATTTCAGGAAAAAAGGCTTTAACAGGAAATATATCCTGCTGGTCGGGTATTCCGAATCTGCCGAAAACTATATAAGAAGGATAATTAGAAATCCGCAGTGGGGATATGTTATAAGAGGGATACTGGATGATAACGTTAAGGCCGGTACGACCTTTAAGGGAGTGAAGGTTCTGGGACGTATAGGAAATCTCGATTACATCCTTCCGGAGAATAAGCTGGATGAGATAGCTATCACTCTTGATCTGTCGGAATACGGCAAGCTTGAGCGCATTGTTGCACTTTGTGAAAAGAGTGGTGTTCATACACAGTTTGTGCCCGATTACAACAGGGTTATACCGTCGAGACCGTATATGGAGGATCTGGACGGTCTTCCTGTCATAAATATCCGCCATGTGCCGCTTACAAATCCCTTGAATATCTTTATCAAGAGGGTGTTTGACATTGTCTGTGCCATTCTTATGATGATCGTGTTTTCGCCGATCATGCTGGCTTCGGCAATAGCGGTAAAGCTGTCTTCGCCGGGACCTGTGATCTTCAAGCAGACGAGGGTCGGCCTTCACAATAAGGAATTCAAAATGTATAAATTCAGAACCATGGTGGTTCAGAAAAAGGAAGATGAGAAAAACAGCTGGACAACACCGGAGGATCCGAGAGTTACAGGTGTCGGTAAGGTTTTGAGAGGTACCAGTATGGACGAGCTTCCTCAGCTTTTCAATGTGCTTAAGGGAGAGATGAGTATAGTCGGACCGCGACCTGAGAGGCCTCAGTTTGTTGAGAAATTCAAGGAAGAGATCCCGCGCTACATGGTCAAGCATCAGGTACGTCCAGGACTTACGGGTTGGGCACAGGTTAACGGTTACAGAGGTGACACATCGATCCTTAAGAGGGTTGAATTTGACCTGTATTACATAGAAAACTGGACCTTCAGCTTTGACC
>JAILOD010000037.1 GCA_024691015.1 Lachnospiraceae bacterium | reverse complement strand
CGTATACGGTACGGACTAACGGAGATGTGAAAATAACGGCCAGAGACTGTTTTGAAAATGAATCGGAAAAGATCATAAACATATCAAAGATTGATTGTGAGGGGCCTGTGATAGAGATTACGGGAAATCCCACATCTACCGTTTACAAATCCTGCAGACTGGATATAAAGGCTGTGGATAACAAGTCGGGAGTCACTGAAATATGGTACAAGAACAATACGGCAAATGTACCTTCACTGCTTCAGAACTATGGAGTTAATTCAGATGGAATGGGGAGAGAAACCGGAAGCAGTTCGGCCACGATCAATTTAAACGGCAGTTATACTTTTTACGCCTATGATGCCCTGGGAAATATGTCCGAGCAGACGGTTACCGTAAGTAAGATTTCAAAACAGAAGGAAGAGGATCGGGACAGTCAGGATAATTCAAAAGGAAAATCTTCGGATAGTTCTGAAAAAAAGCAAACATCTGAGGAAGATAAAAAAATGGTTCTCTCTCCGGGAATAGTTACATCCGGCACGGCTGAAAACGTTATATCAAAGACCGGTTATTCTTCATCAGGATCGGATTCGGGATCAGCACAGGATGGAAAAGGCATAGTGATCAAAAGCAGGAATGATGAAGAGACAGAATCGGAAACAGATGGCGAGATTACTTTTAAAAACGCAAACGGTGATGGAGAGCTGGATTTCTATGTGGATGAGAGCATAGATGAGGAAACACAAAATGAATCAGCTTATGTCCTTCCGGAGGAAAGCACAGAAGAGACGGTGGAAAGCAGCGAGAGCATAAGTCCTCAAAACTATTCACAGGGGGCTGTACAATCCGATCCAGCTGTCGAGCTGATCAATACGGCAGGAGGAGAAGAGGAGAAAAAGAAGGGGAACGTTCTGCCGGTTGTAGGAGGTGTTGCCGCAGCACTTTTGGGAGCAGGTGGAGGAGGCCTGGTAATACTCAACAAAAAAGGGCTTATAGATCTGGCTACACTTCTGGAAAAAAAGAAGGGTTGAATATTTGAACAGAATTTTGGTTGACCTGAGGGAAAAGCTGTGAGAAGATAAATGTTGTGAAACATATTATTGAAGATATAAAAAAGAATATATTTAAAAATGTTTATCTTTTGACAGGGAAAGAGGCATATCTTAGGCTTTTTTATAAAAATAAGCTGGCCGATGCCATTGTCCCCCCGAGTGATACTATGAATCGCAGCGTCTATGCAGGAAAGGGTATCGATTTAAACGAGCTTATCGATCTTGCACAGACGCTGCCTTTTATGGCCGAAAGACGTCTGATCATTGTTGAGGACAGCGGATTATTCAAAGGAGCGGCTCCGGATGAAATGATTACATTCCTTTCGAATATTCCGGAGGAGACGGTTATTATTTTTAATGAAAGTGAAGTGGACAAGCGTCTGAAAATGGCAAAAGCCGTTGATAAGAACGGGTATATCGCTTCTTTCGATGCACCGGACGATGAATTTTTAAAAAAATGGATAGCCGGAGTATTACAAAAGGAAAAGAAGAAAATACGTGAAAGTACCGCTACCTTTTTGGTCGAGAGAGTCGGAAATGACATGGAAAATCTGCACAACGAGCTTATGAAACTCGTGTTTTATATCGGGGACAGAGAGGTTGTTGAAAAAGATGATATTGCAGAGATCTGCAGTGTACATCTGGGGGATTCCGTTTTTAATCTGCTGGATGCCATAGTGGCCGGAAATCAAAAGGCGGCAATGGTCTGTTATGAGGAGATGTATCTTCAGAAGGAGGATCCCATAAAGATATTAAGGCTCCTTTCGCAAAAGTTTGAACATATATATCAGACGAAAAAGCTTGTTCCTTTTCATATGGGTTTAAAAGAGATGACCGATCTTATCGGAACCAGGGATTTTCTTGTGAAAAAGTATCTTGTGATATCAAAGAGAATGGAAGAGGATTTTCTTCTGAGAGCGATTGAAGAATGTGCCAAAACGGATTATTATATAAAAAGCGGCCGGATGGAAGGGAATCTTGCATTGGAGCTCATAATCGTGTCGCTTATAAAGAACAGAACAGGTGCCTTCCGCCAGGACAGGTATCCGGAATAAAAACAAAAGGAGAATGACAATGGAAGAGGAAAACACTTCGGAAGTCTTAATGAATTTTTTGGATGCCGAAAAAGTCGATGACAAGATTGAGATATTAAGAAAGATGCAGGATGATCTCGACGATAAAACCATTGATGCAATGGCGGTGGCTCTGGATACTCAGATTCCTGAAGGCCCTGTCTATGAGCGTTACAATAAGCTGATGGAACAGTTGAGGATGATAAAAAAATACGAGTTCCCGGATTTCAGATGACCCGGAAAAGGATGGGAGAATAAAATGAAATTACTTTCGTTTGCAATACCCTGCTATAATTCCCAGGAATATATGAGACATTGTATTGAGAGTATTCTTCCCGGTGGTGATGATGTCGAGATCCTTATAATTGATGACGGTTCAAAGGATGATACAGCTAAGATAGCGGATGAATATCAGGAGAAGTATCCGGGCATTGTAAAGGCTATCCATCAGGAAAACGGTGGCCATGGAGAGGCGGTAAATACCGGTATCAAAAATGCTACGGGTATTTATTTCAAGGTAGTGGATTCCGATGACTGGATCGATCGGGAAGCCTATATGGAGGTTCTTTCAACCTTAAAGGAAATCATAGAGGGAGATCAGGTGCTTGATATGATGGTCTGTAATTTCGTCTATGAAAAAGAAGGGGCAACACACAAGAAGGTAATGGCTTATACCTTTGCTATTCCGAGAAGACGCATCATTACCTGGGAACAGATGAGAATTTTCCGAAAAGGACAATATATACTGATGCATTCGGTAATATACAGGACAAACGTCCTTAGGAAATCGGGAATGGTGTTACCAAAACACACTTTTTATGTGGATAATCTTTTTGTTTTTGAACCGCTTCCATATGTTAAGACCATATATTATCTTCCGGTAGATTTTTACAGGTATTTTATCGGAAGGTCAGATCAGTCCGTAAATGAAGAGGTAATGATAAAAAGAATAGACCAGCAGATCCGTGTAAATAAATTGATGATAGATTATATGTCTCAAAGAGATCTGCCGATCAAAAAGATGAGAAACTATATGATAAGCTATCTGGATATTATCTGTGCGGTCACATCGATCATGCTTATCAGAGCCGATAATGAAGAGGCGTTGGAAAAGAAGAATGACCTGTGGGAGTATTTCAAGGAGAAGAATCTGTTTCTGTATTTGAGAATAAGGCATGGATTCATCGGCAGAGCTGTAAATCTGCCGGGAAAACAAGGAAGATGGCTTTCCATTGGTGGCTACAGAATAGCGCATTTCTTTGTTGGATTTAATTAATAGGCGTGTTATAATTGGCCTGCTGTAAAGAAAAGTATTATGGAGGAACAAAAATGTATTCATTGGATGAAGTGAGAGCAGTTGATCCCGAGATCGCAGAGGCGATCGAATCGGAGCAGAAAAGACAGGAGTGTCATATTGAGCTTATTGCGTCCGAGAACTGGACAAGTAAAGCAGTAATGGCAGCAATGGGAAGCCCGTTGACAAACAAATATGCAGAAGGCTATCCCGGACACAGATATTACGGTGGATGTGAATGCGTCGATGTTGTCGAGGAGCTGGCTCGTGAAAGAGCAAAGAAGCTTTTTGGTTGTGAGTATGCAAACGTCCAGCCTCATTCGGGAGCTCAGGCAAACATGGCAGTATTCTTTGCGATGATGCAGCCCGGAGATACCTTTATGGGAATGAATCTGGATCAGGGCGGACATCTGTCTCACGGCTCACCGGTTAATTTCTCCGGCTCATATTTTAATTGTGTTCCTTACGGCGTAGATAAGGATGGCTTTATCGATTATGATCAGGTTCTTGAGATAGCAAAGAAATGCAATCCCAAGCTTATTGTTGCCGGAGCAAGCGCTTATGCAAGGACCATTGATTTTGATAAATTCAGAAAGATAGCTGATGAAGTGGGAGCGTATCTTATGGTTGATATGGCTCATATCGCCGGGCTCGTAGCGGGTGGTTATCATCCTTCACCTATAGGTATTGCGGATGTTGTAACTACCACAACTCATAAGACATTAAGAGGTCCCAGAGGCGGACTCATTCTCTGCAATCAGGATGCTGCAGATAAATTCAAATTTAACAAGGCTGTTTTCCCCGGTATACAGGGAG
Organism: Lachnospiraceae bacterium; assembly: GCA_024691015.1. Classification (GTDB taxonomy): domain Bacteria; phylum Bacillota; class Clostridia; order Lachnospirales; family Lachnospiraceae; genus NK4A144. The sequence goes on along the minus strand of JAILOD010000037.1, from coordinate 12,356 downwards.
GGCCTCTTATGCATGTTATAGCAGGTAAAGCTGTTTGCTTTAAAGAAGCTTTGGATCCTTCATTTAAGGAATATGCGAAGAACATCGTGGATAATGCACAGGCTCTTGCAAAGGGGCTTATGAACAGAGGATTATCCATCGTATCGGGCGGCACGGATAATCATCTTATGCTGTTAAACCTTGTTCCTCAGAATCTTACGGGAAAAGAAGTGGAAGCACTTCTTGACAAGGCACATATTACCGCAAATAAAAATACTATTCCGAATGATCCACAGAAGCCTTTTGTTACTTCTGGTATTAGGCTCGGTACACCTGCCGTTACCACCAGAGGCTTTAAGAGTGATGATATGGATAAGGTTGCGGAGGCAATTTCAATAGTTGTACTTGAAGGAGAAGCAGGAGTTTCAAAAGCCGGGGATATAATAAAGACACTTACCGACAAATATCCTTTGAATTAAAATGGTATTCAGTTCCTTAGAATTTATTTTTCGGTTTTTGCCGATCTTTTTAATCGTATATTATCTGGTACCCGCTGAAGTAAAAAATCCGGTACTGTTTATCGGCAGTATGATTTTTTACTCCTTCGGGGAACCCAGGTTTGCCGTTCTGGTTGTATTATCCATAATTGTAAACTATTGTTGCGCCTATCTTATGGAAAAGCATGGTGAGGAAAATATCCTCAGAAAGAGGATGTTTTTTATTGTTGCTCTTTTATATGATATAGGTGCTCTTGTTGTATTCAAATATCTGGATTTCATCGTAGGAAATATAAATGCTGTTTTTGGTACATCTATTACCGAACCGTCGATCACACTGCCGTTGGGAATAAGCTTTTATACCTTCCAGATCATGAGTTACGTTATTGATGTTTACAGGGGCAGGTGTAAGGTGGAAAGAAATATCCTGAACCTCGGAACCTATCTTATAATGTTTCCTCAGCTAATTGCAGGGCCTATTGTGCTTTATGATACAGTATCTTATGAGCTCAGGAAAAGAAAGGTAAGCCTTCTGGGACTTGAAAGGGGTTTAAAGAAGTTTACTCTGGGTCTCGGAATGAAGGTTATTTTTGCAAATAATATAGGCAATATCTGGAATGCCTGTGAAGAGGCCGGGTATGCAAATATTTCCACTCCAATGGCCTGGCTTGGGATCTTATCCTTTTCGCTTCAGCTTTATTACGATTTCGGAGGTTATTCCCTTATGGCAATCGGACTGGGTGAGATGTTGGGCTTTAACTTCCCTAAGAACTTTGATTTTCCCTATATTGCAAATTCCGTAACGGATTTCTGGAAGAGATGGCATATGACTCTGACGGGGTGGTTTCGTGAATACATTTATATTCCGTTGGGAGGAAACAGAAAAGGTAAGGCGAGAATGTTTCTTAACATGCTGATAGTGTGGCTGATAACGGGATTGTGGCATGGAGCAGCATGGAATTTTGTGATTTGGGGATTGTATTATTTTGTACTGCTTTCTGTTGAGAGGCTGTTTTTGAAAAAGCTTCTGGACAAGTCGAAGGTATTATCCAGAATATATACCCTTATTGCTGTTATGTGCGGATGGGTGCTGTTTCAGACATCTTCGCTTACCGGGGCTGTCGAATATTTAAGCAGGATGTTTACTTATAATCCCGGATGGGATTTTCTGGAAGTGTTTAAAACCTACAGCTGGTTTCTGATCCCGGGGATTATCTGTGCAACACCGGTATTTGTACGTCCTTACAGGAAATACAGGGATCGCCTTACGGGTATTGTCATTCTGTTTCTGATATTCTGGGGCTCGGTTGTTTTGTTGGTTGATTCGGTTTATAATCCGTTTCTGTATTTCAGATTCTGATAAAGATAAACGATATGAAAAAAAGAAAAAGAATGTGGCTGTATGCCTATTCAACGATCCTCGTGTTTAGTGTGTTGATCGTTACGGTTTACGGGCTTTTGTTAAAATTCAATATTATTTCAAGCGTTTTTGCCATGGATGCGGTTTCTGCGGGGTCAGATATCCCGGTCGTCAGTGCTGTACATAACGTGAAGGCTTATCTATTTCCGGAATACAGTTATGACCCGGGGGAGTTTATACCTCCCGAGGGGATGAGTGTATCTGCTGATATGCCGGCTGCGGAAATAAAGGCGAAAGAGACTACTGAAACGGATACTGGCAGGACAGAGGTTGCCGGTGCGGAAGTAACTGAGGATGCGGTTTCTGCAAAAGCGGTCTCTTCCAATACAGATACAGATACCGAAATTGAAGAAGAAACCGAAGATAAAAAAGACGAAGAGAATGAGCAGGATAAGGAAGAGACCGGGGAAATAACAGAAATTGAAACGGATGACGGATGCTACAGTCCGTATGGTGAATTTGCTGAGGTCACAGATGAATACTTCAATGAAGAAACATTGTTTATAGGTGATTCACGTACAAAGGGATTCCTGCTTTATTCCGAGCTGCCTCTGATCAAGGGGTATGCAGATAGCGGTTATGCTGTTTACAGTGTTTTCAAAAGACCGATCATAAAGACACCGGTAGGCAACTTTACACTGGATCAGGCATTGGCACTGGAACCTATGAAATATAAAAAGGTTTATCTGATGTTTGGACTTAATGAGATGGGATGGGGAAACGATGAAATGTTTGCCCAGTGTTATTACAACCTCATAGATATGGTTAAATATTTTGATCCCGAGGCAGTAATATATGTTCAGGCCATTCCGCCGGTAACCAAAGAAAAATCGGAGGAGTCAGCACTTTATAATAATGAAAAGATAACAGCAAGAAATGAGGCTCTTAAAGAGATTGCCAAAAATGAACATGTCTGTTATTTGAATCTCGGTAAGGTTTTTGAGGATGAAGAAGGAAATATGCCCTCGGAGTATTCATCCGACGGCATACATTTTAAGGCTCAGTATATACAGATATGGAAGGATTATCTGAAGCAGCATGCTATTGTATCTGCTGACCCTGGGGAATAACTCTGGCACAGGCCATGGCAATAGAGCCGGGGCCTATGTGACAGGCAATGCTTAAGGAAAGCGGGTCTACATGAACCGGATACCCGGGGAAGGCTGCTTCTATTTCCGATTTGAATACCTCGGCCGCTTCATAATTGTTGGTATGGGCTATGCATAAAAAGCAATTGGGATGTGAGGTATCAATTCCTCCGAAGCGGTGATCGATATCATTTTTTATTGCATTTATCATAATGTTTTTTGCCTGCTTTATTCCTCTGCATTTTGAGAAGGAATCCAGCTTTTCGCCCTGTATCTGAAGAATGGGCTTTAAGTTGAGGATCTCGGCAAAGGCAGTGGCGGCGGGGGTGATGCGTCCGCCTTTTTTTAAATATTTTAATGTATCCAGTGTAATATAAATACTTGAGTCAAACTTTGTTTCCTCAAGTATTTTTTTTATTTCCGGAGCCGGTATACCGTTTTGTGCCATTACATACGCATCTATGGCGGACTGACGCTGGGTTACGGAAATACGCTGGTTGTTAACGACGAAGACCCTGTCTTCATAATCTCTTGCATATATGGAGGCATTACTGCAAGTGCTGGACAGACCGCTTGACATGGGTATATAGACGATCTGATCGTAGTCCTTCAGGATTTTGTCCCAGGTACCCATGATATCACCGGGGGCCGGCTGGGATGTGTGGATATCCGAATTATCTTCCAGCATTCTGTAGAAATCCGCCTGTGTAAGGTCGATATCCTCAAGATAGTTTTTTCCGTCGATCATAAAGGGCATGGGGATGACGAAGATTCCCAGTTCCTTTGCCTGTGTTTGCGTAATGCCGCTGTTGCTGTCCGTTAAAATCGCAATTGAATTCATTTAATACCTCTTCTGAAATGATGCTTTAATCAAGGATAGCACAAAAAAAACGCAGCAACAATGTAGTAATAAAAGCTATGTGAGAGGGAAAAAGAAAACCGGAACGATCAAAAAATATTTTATACAAAACCTGTGAAATTGTACAAAAGTTATTTGTCAAACCATAGATTTAGTGGTAAAATTATCCTAACTGTACAAAACAAAGAAAAAGAGGTTACGGAATGAAACTGACTTTTGTTGGCGCAGACCATGAAGTTACCGGAAGTTGTCATTATATTGATGCCTGCGGAAAACATATGCTTGTCGATTACGGAATGGAACAGGGCTCAAAGCTTTATGAGAACATTCCGATACCTGTAAGTGCGGCTGAAATAGACTATGTTTTTCTGACACATGCCCATATCGATCATTCCGGTCTTTTACCTTTGCTTTTTGCAAGAGGCTTCAGGGGAAAGGTTTATGCAACAGAGGGCACCTGTGATCTTGCAAATATAATGCTTCGAGACAGTGCACACATTCAGGTATTTGAGGCTGAGTGGAGAAACAGGAAGGCAAGGAGATCCAGTCTTGTAACTCCGTATGAACCGCTTTACACCATGCAGGATGCTGATGGTGTGATCTCTCTGTTGAACCGCGTAAGATACAACACCAAGGTGAACATTGATCAGGGTATAGAGGTCCGGTTTACGGATGTGGGGCATCTTCTTGGGTCATCTGCCGTTGAAATGTGGCTTACCGAAGATTCCGTCACAAAAAAGATAGTTTTTTCCGGAGACATCGGAAATCCGGACCAGCCAATATTAAAGGATCCCATGCCTGTTGAGGAAGCTGATTATGTGCTTGTGGAATCCACATACGGTGACAGGCTCCATACAACTGAAAAGGTGGATTACGTTGCGGAACTGACAAAGATAATCCAGCGTACCTTTGACAGAGGAGGGAATGTTGTAATACCTTCATTTGCCGTCGGAAGAACACAGGAAATGCTGTATTTCATCCGAAAGATAAAAGAGGATAATCTTATTAAATACCATGATGATTTTCAGGTATATGTAGATTCACCCCTTGCGGTTGAGGCTACAAGTGTATTTTCAAAAAACCAGCTTTCCTGCTATGATGAAGAAGCGATAGAGCTGGTAAAACAGGGTATAAATCCTATAGATTTCCCGGGGCTTAATCTTTCCATTACACCGGAGGAATCGAAAGAGATAAACTTTGATGATGAGCCCAAGGTTATAATTTCCGCTTCGGGAATGTGTGAGGCCGGAAGAATAAGGCATCACTTAAAGCATAACCTGTGGAGAGACGAAAGCACGATCCTTTTCGTGGGATATCAGGCAGTGGGAACACTCGGACGTGCTCTTGTGGAAGGCTCAAAAGATGTCAAGCTTTTCGGTGAGCCAGTTGAAGTCAGAGCAGAAATTGCCACTCTTGCAGGTATCAGCGGTCATGCTGATAAAAACGGATTGCTAAGCTGGATGAAGGGCTTTAAGGAAAAGCCTGATATGGTCTTTGTTGTTCATGGGGAAGACCGGGTAACGGAGATTTTTGCAGATACTCTTCAAGATGAAATGGGCTTAAATGCATATGCACCCTTCAGTGGTACGGTTTTTAACCTTCTTACCAATGAATTTGAAGTTAAGGCCAAGGGCGTTGCTTACGAGAAGAAAGCACCTGCGGCAGCTGCACGTATCAGTGCTGTATTTGCCCGTCTGCTTGGTGCCGGAGAAAGGCTTATGGCAGTTATCAGAAAGAATGAGCATGGTGCAAACAAAGACCTTGCGAAATTTACTTCACAGATCAATGATCTGGCAGATAAGTGGGATAGAAAATAATGAAATTAATTGCAGCTGTAGATACCAATTGGGCTATAGGAAACAAAAATGCTCTGCTTGTAAGAATACCCGCAGATCAGAAGTTTTTCAGGAACGAAACAACCGGAAAGACCATAATAATGGGAAGAAAAACTCTGGAGAGCTTTCCGGGGGGAGTACCACTTCCTAATCGGAAAAACATTGTGCTCTCGCATGATACATCCTATACTGTTAAGGGGGCCTCGGTTGTTCACAGTCTGGATGAGCTCAGGGAGCTTATCAAAGATGAGAATACGGACGATGTATATTGCATAGGCGGAGGAAGTGTATACAAGGCATTGCTTGATGATTGCGATACGGCTCTGATAACTATGATAGATAAAGAGTTTGAGGCAGATACGCATATTCCCAGTCTGGAGAAGGATGATGAATGGGAGCTTACGGAAGAAAGCGAAGAACAGACTTATTTTGATCTTGTATACTACTTTAGGACTTATAAACGCAAGGGGTTGTAATACCCGGAAGTAAACCAAATATATCATTAGTGGGGTTATAAAATGTTTGGTTTTTTTCAGAAACTTATAAAATTAATTGAAAAAGATGTAAAGGCTGAAAACGAGTCCAAATCGATGGCAGTCCTGATAAGATATTTATCAGGCGTACTGGTATTGCTTTGCATAGCTTTGCTGGGAGTTTTTATCTATCTGGAATCCGTTTACATGATAGTAACCTTTGCTGTAGGGCTTTTGCTTTCGTGTTATATCATATATATTACATACAGAGGGTCGACTGATACGGCATTTATTCTGATGATCTTTCTGATAGATATGATAAGCATACTGTCTACCTGGGTAAACGGCTGGCGTTATGGCTTTCAGAATCTGATCTTTGTGGCGGTTATATTTACCTTCTTTAACATGAAACGTCACTTAAACGTAAAGATCACATCAGCCCTGGTACAGATGGTATTGCTGATGATATTGGCCTTTCATTCCTTCCACAGTGCAGGAAAATACAAATTGCCGGATTACGTGATGTTCGTAAATCTGTTTGCGATGTTTGCAATGATGATGTCTGTGGGAATAGCTAATTCGAGAAAGTTCACAGCTTCGGAATACAAGCTTTATCAATACAATAAAAAGCTTCAGAAAATGGCCGGCTCCGATCCTTTGACGGGGCTTATGAACAGAAGAAACGTAACCGACGTTTTGAATGATGTTGCTGAAAAATACAAAACAGAGAGGGTCTCCTTCTCCATTGCAATAGGTGATATAGACTTCTTTAAAAAGGTTAACGATACATACGGACATGATTGCGGTGATTATGTATTAAAAGAACTTTCCGGGTTGTTCAGTAATTTCATGGAAGAAAAAGGTTTTATTGCGAGATGGGGCGGAGAAGAATTTCTCTTTGTTTTCAAGGGGATCAATGCTGACGAGGTTTTTGGTATGCTGGATGACTTAAGAGAAAAGATCTCCGTTAAAGAGCTTACCTTTAAGGATCAAAATCTTAAGGTCACAATGACATTCGGTCTGGAGGAGTATTCGTCGAGAGAGGGTATAGACGGAACCATAAAAGCAGCCGACGAAAAGCTTTACATTGGTAAGGGAAGCGGAAGAAACAGAGTTATTTACTGATCTTTATTTCGTGTCACAGACATGAGGCCTGTCATTTACTTAAATAATATGAGTGGTACTCCCGATAAAGTATCTCCCGGAATTTTGAGATATTTACACGGGAGTTTTTTATTTTTTTAACTTTTTTCGTTCTGTTTGTTATACTGTAGGTTATATTGCTTTTTGCTTTGGAGGATTTATGGAAAAATCATATGAGAATATAAAGACCGGACACGCTTTGAAGGTGATATTCTCCCGATTGGGAGAATTTAAAAGAGCATCCTTTCTGACACCTGTTGCAATGGTATTTGAGGTAATAATGGAAATGCTTATACCGTTGCTTATGTCTTCAATAATAGATAAAGGTGTAGGTGAAGGAGACATGGGGCATATATATAAGATCGGTATTTTCATGATGATCGCGGCTTTGGGTGGCCTGTTTGCCGGGGCAATGGGGGCAAAATACTCATCAATGGCAGGTGCCGGCCTGGCCAGAAATCTCAGAAAAGCCATGTATGAGAATATCCAGACCTTCAGTTTTTCGAATATCGATAAGTATTCAACTTCAGGCCTGGTTACCAGGCTTACGACGGACGTGACAAATATTCAGAACGCATATCAGATGGTTCTGAGAGCCTGCATGCGTGCTCCGTCTACGCTTGTAGTGGCGATATTTCTTTCGTTTTCGATAAGTCCCAGACTGGCAAACGTTTATGTTATAGCCGTGATCTTTCTGGGGATATTTATCTTTTTTCTAATGTCCAGGGTTACAAAGTATTTTCAGAAGGTATTTGAAAAATATGATGAGCTGAATGAAAGTGTCGAGGAAAATGTCTCAGGCATCCGTGTGGTAAAGGCATTTGTCAGAGAAGATTATGAAAAGAAGAGATTCAGCAGAGCTGCGGAAAACATCTATAACATGTTTGTAAAAGCCGAGGATATCATGGTTACCGGTATGCCGGTTATGCAGCTGACCATTTACAGCTGTATTCTGGCCATAAGCTATCTTGGAGCCAGACTGATAGTTAATAACGAGCTTACAACAGGACAGCTGATGAGCCTTTTGGCTTACTGCCTTAACATACTGATGAGCCTTATGATGCTTTCCATGGTCTTTGTAATGGTTTCGATGTCTCAGGCCAGTGTTAAAAGGGTTACTGAGGTTATTGAAGAAAAGGCTGATATAGTCAGCCCCGAAAACGGGATAAAAGATGTAAAGGACGGAACAGTATGTTTTAGAAATGTTCATTTTGCATATGGTGATGATGTAACAAAGAGGGCGTTGAGTGATATCAATATTGAAATCCGCTCCGGTGAGACCATCGGTATCATAGGCCGTACCGGAAGCGGCAAGTCTACACTGGTCAGCCTGATCAGCAGATTATATGATGCCACGATCGGAGAGGTTTTAGTCGGTGGAGTAAATGTAAAGGATTATGATCTGGAGGTGTTAAGGGATGCAGTGTCTGTGGTTCTGCAGAAAAATGAACTCTTCTCAGGTACTATATATGACAATCTGCGTTGGGGTAAGGAGGATGCAACGGAGGAGGAATGCCGGGAAGCGGCACGGCTGTCCTGCGCCGATGAGTTTATAAACCGTATGAGTGACGGATATAATACCCGGATAGAGCAGGGAGGCAGCAACGTATCCGGAGGACAAAGACAGAGACTGTGTATAGCAAGGGCTCTGCTTAAATCGCCTAAGATACTGGTGCTGGATGACTCCACCTCCGCTGTGGATACCGCAACGGATGCAAAAATACAGAAGGGGTTCAGGGAATTTATCCCCGAAACAACAAAGATCATCATTGCCCAGAGAATATCCTCCGTTCAGAATGCGGACAGGATAATAGTTCTGGAAAACGGAGAAATATCGGGATTTGATACGCATGAGAATCTTGTACGGGATAACGAGATATACAGGGATATATATGAATCACAAACCTCCGATGCGGATTTTGACGAAAAGGGAGGTGAGGCATAATGGCTGAAAAGGTAAGAGAGATCAAAGCGGGACGCGGAGCCCGGAGAGGTGTAAAGGTTAAGGTGAAAAATCCCGGAAAGCTTTTTAAGCGCCTGATGGGTTATGTTATGAAATATTACGGGGTGCATATGATCATCGTGGTTATCTGCATTTTTGTCGGTGTACTGGCCAATGTTCAGGGAACTTTGTTCACACAGAAACTTATAGATGATTATATTCTTCCCATGCTGGCAGATAAAAACCACGATTTCGGACCGCTTTTTAATGCAATGGCTCGTGTGGCCTTATTCTATTTGATCGGAGTTGCATCCACGCTGATATATCAGAGGATCATGATAAGGGTAAGCCAGGGGACTCTTCTTCGCATCAGAAAGGATATGTTTATAAAGATGGAGGATCTTCCCGTAAAGTATTTTGACATTCATTCGCACGGAGACATAATGTCCGTTTATACGAATGATGCGGATACATTGAGACAGATGCTGAGCCAGTCTATGCCGCAGGCTCTGTCGAGCATAATCACAATAGTAAGTACTGCCGTAAGTATGGTGATACTAAGTATTCCGCTTACGATCCTAACCGTATTCATGGTGGCAGTTATGCTGCTTGTTACGGGCAAGCTGTCATCTTTGTCGGGAACCTATTATAAGGCGCAGCAGGACAGGCTGGGCGCACTAAACGGCTATATTCAGGAAATGATAAACGGTCAGAAAGTGGTAAAGGTATTTAATCATGAAGATAAGGCCGTCGAAGAGTTTATCGCCAGAAATGACGAATTATATAAAAATGCAAACAGTGCAAATAAGTTTTCAATGATCATATTTCCGATCAATGCCCAGCTGGGAAACGTAAGCTATGTGCTTTGTGCCATAGTCGGCGGACTGATGGCAATAAACAACTTTACCGGTCTTACGCTTGGAAGGCTTGCAAGCTTTCTGACATTCAATAAGAATTTCAATATGCCGATCAACCAGGTAAGTATGCAGATCAATTCCGTAATAATGGCCTTGGCCGGAGCTGAAAGGGTATTTAATCTGATGGATGAGGTGCCTGAGGAGGACAATGGCTATGTTAATCTCGTAAATATACGTGAAGAAAACGGAGAACCGGTTGAAACTAAGGAACACACCGGACAATGGGGATGGAAGCATACTCATCAGGCTGACGGTTCTGTCGACTATGTTCACCAGAGAGGAAAAATAGAATTTCTTGGGGTTGATTTCGGATATGAGGAGAACAAGCTGGTGCTTCATGATATTGTACTGAAGGCCGAGCCGGGGCAGAAGATAGCCTTTGTCGGTTCAACGGGTGCCGGGAAAACCACCATCACAAATCTCATAAACAGATTTTATGATATAGCTGACGGCAAGATACGTTATGACGATATTAATATCAACAAGATAAAAAAGGGAGATTTAAGAAGGTCGCTGGGAATGGTATTGCAGGATACCCATCTGTTTACCGGTAGTATTGCGGATAATATAAGATACGGCAGACTTGATGCAACGGATGAGGAAGTGGTGGCTGCGGCCAAGCTTTCGAATGCACATGAATTTATCAGGCTTCTGCCCAACGGGTATGATACGATCTTAACTCATGACGGAGCGGCACTGAGCCAGGGACAGAGACAGCTCCTTGCGATCGCCAGAGCAGCTGTTGCCGATCCTCCTGCACTGATCCTGGATGAGGCAACGAGCTCTATTGATACAAGAACAGAAAAAATAGTCCAGAAGGGGATGGATTCCCTTATGAAAGGGCGTACGACGTTTGTTATTGCCCATCGCCTGTCAACTGTTAAAAATTCCGATAAGATAATAGTGCTTGAGCAGGGCCGAATAATAGAGAGCGGCACACATGAGGAGCTCTTGAAGCTGAAGAAAAAATATTACCAGTTATATACGGGAAATCAGATTTCAGGAGCGTAAGGAATCTGCGATACATTCTATCAGACGGTCGTTCTGCTCGGGTTTCATGAAGCAAAATCTGAAAAACCTGTTGTCTAAAAACGGAAAGGTGGAGCAGTTTCTTATCATCATTTCCTGTCTGATGCAATTGTCGAACAGGTTATCGGCAGTGATATCGGATCGCTCAAGTTTACATAAAACAAAATTGGCCGAGGGACTGAAGTATTTAAGACCAAGGGATGAGAGCGCATCAAGCTTTGTACAGATGCGCTTTTTCTCGGTAACTATAAGCTCTTTTGTTTGTGATATATAGTCGTGGTCGGTAAACATAATATTACCGGCGATCTCGGCCAGCGTGTTTATGGCCCAGGGATTTTTTCTGGTATAGATCTGACGTATAAGGTCTTCGTTACCGGTTATCGCATATCCCAGACGTAATCCGGGAGCCGCAAAGAATTTTGAAATACCCCTGATTATAAAGAGGTTATTGTAATACTGGGTAAGGGGTACGTCATCCACTTCATCCATGTTTTCAACAAATTCTATATATGTCTCGTCAACCATAACAAAAATTCCGAGTATCTTGCATAAATCCAGGATGGTTCGCATATCACGGCGTTTGATACAGGTAGAGGTCGGATTGTTGGGATTGCAGATAATAAGAAGATCGATGTCTTCGTTTAAGTGTTTTTCCAGTTTTTCGATGTTAAGCTCAAAGTTGTCACTTTCCTTTAAGGGGAAGTACAGACTTGCCCCGCCTGCAAGAGATACCTCACGTTCATATTCCGAATACGAAGGCCCCAGGATCATGGCCTTTTTTGGCTTTTTAAGCTCTATCAATATGGAAATGAGTTCTGTGGAGCCGTTGCCGACTATTATGTTGTCGGCAGGGGAACTGCAGTAATCTCCAATGGTTTCACGGAGTCTTTTGTATTCCCTGTCGGGGTAGTGGGCAAGGTCATCCAGATGATCAGAGAGGGTTGCTTTCAGCTTGGGAGAAATACCAAGGGGATTGACATTGGCTGAAAATGAAACGATGTTTTCTTTTTTTACGCCGTAGAGGAGTTCAATCTTTTCAAGATCGCTTCCATGAAAATGATCCTTGTGTTTAAGCTTATTCTCTTTCATTTTTTTCTCCGTTGGTTTCCTTGAAATTCCGTGTTATAATTAACTTGGATTATTGTGTTAAATAAATGTCTTCCTACTGTGAAGC
>JAILOD010000018.1 GCA_024691015.1 Lachnospiraceae bacterium | reverse complement strand
TGGGCTTGTTGTTCTTATGAATATTGTAGCTGTAGACCAGGAAATCCTGATCTCCGTGAGTTACGCCTCGCTCGTCCATAGCTTCCTGGTGCGAATCAAAGATGTGATACTGCTCAGGATTCTGGCTTTGCAAATACTCTCTTACTGTCATATCGACCTCCTGTTCCGACCGCTCGTCGCATTTTGTTCCGACTGTTACATCATAAATATACATCATGCAGTTGTGTTTGTCAACGCTCAGAACATTTTGTTCCGACCGGCCAGGACAATTATTTCTGTTTGCTGATAATTATAGGGCCAGAATCGCTTCCGGCCCCACTGATATTGGCCCTATCAGAAAGGCATTGTCTTCAACTTGCTCATGATTTCGTTATCGCCATATCCGGCAAGTGCCAAGATAGAATAGAGCGCTACGAAACGCAAACCTCCGACATAGCGATAGAGGATCATCTCGTCCAAGCTGGACACATTTCGGCTCAGCAAGCACTCCTTTATGAGCTTCAACTTCAGTTCCGCCTCCTTGTCATCTACGCAGCCTACGTAATTCCAGGTTGCACTTTTGACATTGTTATCCTGCAAGATCTTGATATATGGTGCGTTTCGACTGTTGATATTCTTATCAAACAGGCCGGTTATCATCTGATCTGCCAGGATCGACTCCTCAACAAGCATTGTACGAGCCGGCTTTTCTTCCCAAGGATGACCGCCCTTGCCGAGACCTCTATCGCTTCTTACACTGCTTGAGAGTGTCTCGTATAAATACTTGATGATGTCCTGCTGCCATTCTTCAGGATACTGATCTGCCGTAAAAGCTGAGAAATATTCGAATAACAGCTTGGCCTCATCATTATAGGCTCGAGCCAGTCCGTGATGAATTACGTAATTATCACCGGTCATAACTCGATCGTGCTTTTGAGCTACAAACTGCTCAGTTTCAAAACCTCCATCTCCGGAAACAGTGTGGGCCGGAATACCTGATAATATACTTGTGATGAGTGTTCTTGCCTGGTCGCCGTGTGCTTTCACGATCTCCGCAAAGTGCTCATTTTGCACATCCCGGTCACCCTGCCTGAATGCGGTATTAACTCCTTCCATGAAATCTTCCATAAAGAGGTCTTCCTGGAAGCTGGGCTTTTCCTTGTTCATGGTCGGGAAGGCGATACAGTGTTCCTTTGGATTCAAAAGAGCCAGATCCGTGGAAATGATATTTCCCTTCAGATCTGTAAACAGCTCTTCGTAGGCGCCAATATCCTCTTTGACTTCCGCGCGAGCCTCATCGTACTCTTCTTTGGAAGAATAAATGCCCTCAATCTTATAAACATACATTACCTTGCTGGTAGCAACGTCTGCTTTGATTGAATCGACAACCTTAAGTAGGGTCTTGGACTCATCGTCATTATCCGGTCTGAGTACGAAAACGTAGATATCTGATTTTGCGATCTTCGAAGCTTCAACCTCTCCTGAAACACCAGGAGTATCGATAAATTCTATCGAGCCGAGCTTATTCTCGCGCAGAAGCTTCTTTGCGTACTCGCTCGGTTTCTGGTAGGTGTCGATATATGTGTCCGAATTTTTCAGGGTATCGTACTTTTCTTCGAAGCTGCGGATCTTCCTTATTACCTCTTCGATCTGCTTCATCGCGTCGATCTCTTCCATGGTGTGGGCTCGATTAACCAGTTCGGATATTTCCGCATTAAGGGCTTCCAATTCGGCATCAGCTTTGTCCTTGCCGTTATAGATGCTATTGAAATTGCTATGGAAAACATAGCAATTCATCTGAATCTGCTCTGAAATGTGTACGTTTATCGGGCAAGCGGTTTTATCTTTATTGTTTCCGCAGAAGAGGGCAACGAATGCTTTCCGGTCTTCTACAAAGCGAGAAATAATAAATGATTTACCCACCCTGGCACGACCTATAAATCCGATGCGCTTTGAAGTAAGATTTCCACTTGCGATAGTATCGTATAATGTATCTCTAAACTTCCTCTGCAGATACGCCACAATATCTACCGCTTTCCACACCGGCCCTGCAGCCGTTTCTGCATACGGAAGAGGGAAGTTCTTCTCGTCCCTTGATCTCCACATAGCGAATGTGTTCGGTTTGACGCCACAAAGATCTGCTGCGTCTTTAGCTGATAGCAGCTCTTTTTCTACAATCATAACAGCCTCTCTTTCTGTTCACATTCTTCGTGAACGCAATTCACATTACCTGTGAACTTACTATAACGCCGTTTTGAATTTTTGTCTACTACTTTTTTCATTTTTCTTCGAAACCCTTCAACCACGCCAGAAATTCCTCGGTAGTGACAGCACCGCTTTCCAATTTGCCTCGCCATTCTTTCCCGCCGGTAACGAGCGTATCGAGAGTTTCTTCGAGCTGCTTGTCCTTCGGGTGGCGGCGAGCTTGCATTTTCAATCTCATATACAGTTTTCGATACTCGCCGGTAGCTACATCATTTTTTTCCTTATTGCTCCGTGTCACCTGAGCGCCAATGTCTCGGCAGGTCTTACCTTCATGATCCGGAGCGGGGTAGGAGCAGTAAACGGCATCCGTGCGTCCATTCAAGACAAAATATCTACCGCAGTTTTTACACTTTGCAAAACCGACTTTGTGGTTATATGCGTTAGCAAACTCGAAAGCCAGCAATGATAACGCAGTCTGGATACCATATACATTTGCAAATCCGTCTTCGAACAGCATGATTTTATAATCGATATGCTGGGTGGCAACCAGGGCACCAAACAGATCTAAGATTTTGAGTTCTTCCGGCTCATCCCCTGTGAAGGCTTTCATTGCATTCATATAAAGATACTTGAACGCTACCTGAGAATTGGCTACTGCGGAGTAAGCTGTCAACAAAATCTGTTTTACATCCTTATCTCCCGGGCCATCATATCCTGAATCCGTGAAAATGAACTTATAAATCTCACCATTCTTATCTGCCGAATCAGACTCTTCAAATGTTTTGATGTATTCCTTTTTATCTCTCAGATAATCAGCTGTCATGCTTATCAATTCATTTCCGATGATTGCACCGGCAACGACTCCAAATCTTTCGATAAGCAAACCGTCCAGCTCAACAAAAACCTCTCCCAAACGTTCAACTGTAGGTTTTTTATCTAAGCCCTCGCCCTTAAACAGC
>JAILOD010000006.1 GCA_024691015.1 Lachnospiraceae bacterium | reverse complement strand
CTGGCATCTATCTGTACACCGTCCTGAAATACGCCTTCGTCGGTATGGATCATCCCCGGTATGATCTGAATATTCATTTTCTTTATAAGCGTATCCGGAAGATCACAGGCATTTGTAGTCGTAATAAGTATAGGCACTCTTGCATAAAACTGGGAATACAGGTTTATATTCTTACTGTCGATGATCTCACCGCTACCCAGAATAACCTTATCCGAAGGCAGATGCTTTAGCAGAATGCCCTCAAGACTCTTCCCCGAAACCGGCTTAACAAGATAATCATCAAAGCCCGCTCTTCTGTATAGCTTCTGATTTTCACTGCCCGCATTTGCCGTAAGAACCACTACCGGTGTTCCTTTATTTATACCTCCGGTCTGTCTTTTTATAAGCTCCAGACATTTGATCCCGTCCATTTCCGGCATCAGGTGATCCATGAAAATACAATCATAATGATTGTGCAGAGTCATCTCCAGTGCATCTTTTCCGCTGTATACCTTATCTATATGAATTCCGGTTTCACTTAAAAGCCTGCTTTCAACCTCAACGTTCATCTCATTGTCATCAACGATCAGTATCCTTGCATCCCGGGCGGTAAAGCTGCTCTTATATGTATTTCTTACAATAATCTCCCGGTTTTGGATATTTAATTCCCCGATTACCGTCTCATCAACCACCTCCTGCTTCAGTACTACACTAAACGTTGTCCCCTCGCCGTATATACTGTTTACCTCTATCGTTCCTCCCATAAGGTCCAACAGCTGTTTAACTATACTGAGTCCGAGTCCCGTTCCTTCAATATGTCTGTTATTTTCTTCCTCAACACGTTTAAAGGCAGTAAACAGATATGGAATATCATCCTTTTTGATCCCCATTCCGGTATCGCTTACCGAGATCCTTAAATCAACCTCATTTTCAAATGACCTTACGCCTTCCACTCTTAAGCCTATTTTTCCCTCGATCGTGTATTTTACGGCATTGTTTAACAGATTTATGAGTATCTGCTTAATGCGTATCTCATCACCCTTCAGCACTGAAGGAACATCCGGATCAATGCTGATCTCCATCTCAAGACCTTTTTCTTCCGCCTTCAGCCAGATCATATCTGCGATATCCGAAATAAGCTCCTCCACCTTATATTCGACGGGAACAATATCCATCATTCCGGCTTCCATCTTGGAAAAATCCAGAATATCATTTATAAGCGACAAAAGCATCTTCCCGGCTCCCTGAATGGAAGTCGCATCCTTTACGATCCCCTCACCCGCATCAGGATCTCTGAGTATCAGCTCATTCAGTCCTATTATGGAATTGATGGGCGTCCTTATCTCATGACTCATGCTTGAGAAAAACCGGTTCTGGGCTACAACAAATTGTTCATCCTTATCTGCCTTATCCAGAGCGCGTTTTACCTCAGCGGTATATATACCGGTATTGGCACGGCTCAAAAAGAATAAAAGATATCCCAGCGTGATATACGATATGAATATATCCAGTATCATATTTATACCGGTATGCCTGTATATCAGTTCAGGGTATGAATACTCGGTATATACAAAGGCAGCTGTCATGATAACCAGCAAAAACAGCATGACATTCCTGCCTTTTCCTTTAAGGATCATACCTATATACAAAAATGCGAACAGTATCCAGACCATCCCTCCACCCGTAATTCCTCCGCCGAAGAAGAATACGTTCGGAAGAACAAATACTACCATACCGAGGATCACAAGCCATACACTGACCCGAAGCTTCTCTTTATTTAATCCCCAAAGTGTTACAATAGGAACGAGAATCAGAGTGATCGCAATTGTAACTATCTCAATGATATGCTCTTTTAGCAGAATATCTCCCAATAAAGAGACCAGAAGCGATAATTCAGATATAGCCGTCAAACGTAAAAATACCCGCTCGGCCATATCTCTGTTTGTATCATTCATGGCTTTAAAGAAATTTTTAAAACTCTTGATCAGCCTCATCGCGTCTCACCTCCCTCTGTTTTCTTAGAATTGGGAAGAACCCTGAGCATTACTCTTTCGAAGTCATCCGTATTTATCGGCTTTGCAATAAACCCGTCAAAGCCCTCCTTAATGAACATCTCCCTCGCACCGGAAACCGCATTGGCTGTAAGTGCCACAATTATGACACTCCTTCCGGCCTTATCCGCTTCCGCTCTGATATATTTCATCGCTTCAATTCCGTCCATTTCGGGCATCATATGATCCATAAAAATGATGTCGTAATCATCTTCACGATATTTACGTATTGCTTCACTTCCGCTTCCTGCAGTTTCTATCGTCATATCGTAATCTCTGAAAATACCCGTTGCAACAACAAGATTCATCGGCTCATCATCCACTATAAGTGCCTTAACGCCGCTGAAATCCGGCTTATTTTTGGTTAAATAGCCATCTTTTTCTTCTTCCGGCCTGAACCCGCCGTTTAATACTCTTATGATCGCATATGAATATAAAGGCTTCTGTATAAACAAAACCCTGCTGTTGTTTTCCGTTTTAAAATCCTTTCCGACAAAAACCGCAACAGCAGCCTTCTCCGAGGCAAGCTTATCGAAATATTCCTTATTCGAAAGATAATCCTCCTCGAAAACAAAAAATGTATTTATCCCTGTCTTCTTTCTGACTGCCTCCGACTGTTCAACCGTGGACGCCATCATATACGGGATCCTGATACTTTTTAAGAATGTGGAAAAGACATCCATATACATTTCTCTGAGCCTCGGGACATCGAAACTCTCAACATTCCTGTAAAGGATCATTCCCGCATTTGCCGAAGTATCCAGTGAAAGACCAGGTGAAGCATCCCTGACTATCTGCGGAACGGTAACACGTACCGTTGTTCCTGATCCTTTTTCACTTTCTATCTTCACAAATCCGCCCATTTTATGAGCAAAGCCATATACAATAAAAAGACCAAGCCCTATTCCTCCGGAGCTTCTGTTTCTTTTCTTATTTCCCTGATACAATCCGTCCGAAACGGCAAGTATCGATCTTCTGTCCATTCCGATCCCCGTATCCGAAACCTCAAGACAGAGATTTACCCCATAGTCCTTCTCCTGTGCATACAGCTTCACGTATATTCCGCCGCGCTTTGTAAACTTAACGGCATTTTCAATAAGGTGCCTGAATATCTTATGAAGCTTTTTTATATCTCCGTAAAGCTTTAAGGGAAGTGCCGGATCGTAATTTACAATAAACTCCAGATCTTCATTTTTATCGAGCATCCTGTAGGTTGTTACAACGTCATTTATAAGTGAAAGACCCATGTATTCGTCTTCCTCAAGTATCACACTGTCTCTTTTACATTCCGTGTAATCCTGAATATCCTCAATATGACCGGCAAGTCTTATTCCTGCGTTTTTTATGGCATCGGCCTCGTAGCCGACATTACGCTTAATAAGCAGATCGGACATTCCCTGAACCACATTTACGGGTGTTCTTAATTCGTGAGAGATATTTGAAAGAAAGTCCTCCATATCCCTGTCATTATCTTCAACCCTTTCCCTGTCCTCTGTCTCCTTCCTTATGATCTCAATCCTCTCTTCAATGAGGATGTTACAGAAGAAGTATTCTATTCCGAGAAACAGGAACATAAAAATGATCTGCGAAATCTCCGTCATTGTAATACCGACATCCATTCCGCCTCCCGGTTTTAAATACAAATACATCTGCAAACCGATGTATTCTATCAGGATCAGATTTATCACATAAACCCGGTTAAAGAAGGAAAATGACAGCAGAATGATCGCAAAGCTTATAGCGGTCCAATAAATATTTGGACTGTGAACTCCTCTTATAAACAGCCCTGTCATCGCTATTATCAGATAGATCACAATACGCATTCTGATTTCCGGAATATCTGTAACAAAAATAACCGCCTGCCCCACAAGCGCGATAATTATTAATGGTAATAACCAGTTTTCCCAGCCAAGAAACATGGTTTCGAGAAATAACCCCACCCCTCCCAGCGCGGAAATAAACACTATCAGCTTCTCTTTATCATTTGCATAGTCCATATATTTTCACTCCAAATCCGATTGAATATCCGTATCTTTTATATTTAATAATTATTTTTGCGTAACTATAATAGTATCATCCTGTTGGATATTTTTAAAGATTTTAAAAGAAGTTTAAAGCTTTTGCGTTGTAATGTTTAATACAATTAAATTTTTAAAAAATTAGCCCCTTATCAGATATTTTCGTATATAATAATGAAAAACATAAACAAACGTTATTTTCTTCAGGAGGTCATTATGAAAAACAATAAATTGGATTTAAACGATCTTGAAAATGTAAGTGGTGGTGCAATTTTTAATGCATCAAATATCAGCGGTGCAGACAAAAACAATCCCATTGAGCTTATCAATGCAAAGGGTGACACCATGAAAAGGTTTTCGGATATGAACGAAGCTATCAAATACGCTAAGGACAACGGCTACAGCACACAGCAGCTCACCTGGGACGAGGTTTGTTCCCGCAGACAGGATGCCACCAAAGGATGATAAAAAGAGGTTGCCGGTAAGGCAGCCTCTTTTTTTTGCAAAACCGCCTAGATGAAACTCGATTTCATACCCATTTTCTTTACAAAGAAATTCATTTCGACTATTATTATTTAATAAATTCATAAATAACTGTTAATGTCGGCCACCTTTTTGCCGGCCAAAAAATTCCGGAGTTTATTAAATTAATGAAAAAAGCCGAAAAGATCATATCATATATCCCCTTTATCATCTTAGGTCTTATAAGTATTTATTTTGTTCTGGTCTCTGTTTTCACCACCTGTATTATGGGCCCCTCGGTCAATGAAGAACATACATATTTTACGGGAGACAACCCGTTTATCCATATCATATCTCTTATTGCCGTGAGCGCTGCCGGATATCTCCTGCTTACAAAAACACGGCTCACAAAGTTTTTTAACGACAGGGAAAAACTGATCGAGCTCATATTTATGGTACTTTATCTTGCCATAGGTTTTTACTTTGTTTTAAATACCCAGTTTGAGCCTGTAGAAGACCAGAAAACCGATATGGTGAACCTCTTTCGGCTCAGGGCCGGTGATTTTTCGGATTTGATGCCTCCCGACGGAGATATGTATCTCTACCCTCACCAGCTTGGTCTTATAACCTTCTATTATTTTCTGAGCCTGTTTTTCGGAAGCTATAACTACACTGCGTTTGAACTTATAAATATCGTATTTCTTGCCTTTTCCGGTCTGCTTTTGGGACGTATCGCACAGAAGATATCTAACAGTGCATCCGTTAAAGCCTGCACCTATATAGCCTATATAGCATTTTTCCCGAGCTTTATGTTCGGCAGCTATATTTACGGTCTGATCCCCGGATACTGTTTTATGGTCGCTGCTATATATTTTTACACCGTGGATGAAAACCTGAGCAATAAAACCATACTCCTGACCTCTGTATTCATCGGGCTTGCGATAATGCTTAAATCAAACTGCTATATCGCCTATATTGCCCTGCTTCTGGTTTTAGCCGTAGAGGTCATCTTTAAGAAAGATAACCGAAAAAGGCGGCTGATACTCATTCTTTTAATGACCCTCTGTGCCTTCTCCTTCAACGCAGGGGCAAAGCTGTTTATCGGCCATTTAACCGGGATTGAGCCAAGCAAGCCAATGCCCTCTTCGTTTTACATTTATTCAGGTATAAGCGAAGGAAAGCGCGCCCCAGGCTGGAAAACAAATGACCGCTTCATACTTGACGATGCCGGATTTGACAAGGATAAGATCGATGAGATCGCGAAAAACGCCATTAAAGAACGTCTTAATGAAATGACAAAGGACCCAAAATATCTTCTTAAATTCTTTGGTGAAAAACAGGCATCCCAATGGGCTAATCCCAGCTTTGAATGCTTTCTCATAAATGCCGAAAGAAAGACCATATTAATCCCCGGAGAATTCATCCGTTCTCTCTGCAACGGGCCCTTAAGCGAACAGCTCTATGCCCCGTTAAATATTATGATGAGTCTTTTGTATTTCGGGCTTTTTCTGTATTTCATCTTCTGCTTTAAAACCTTTAAGCTGCGGGATCTTCCTCTTGCCATAACCGTCATAGGCGGCTTTATGATCCATTTTATATGGGAGGCAAAAAGCAAATACGTGTTTGTTTATTTTCTTATGCTTTTCCCGTATTTCATAACAGGCTACCGGTTTTTCTTTAAATATCTGAGAGATATCTTTGAAAACAAAGAAGGATCACGTGAACGAAAAATGTTCTTTATCCGTGCCCTGGCAGGCATTATGATCATTGCCGTTATCAGCTTTTCAAACTTTTACTATAATCTGAACGGCGAGACAAACCGGTTAAAATATACCGTAAAAAGCTCTCTTAATTCCTATACTTATTTCCTTGATAAGGCCTTTAAATTATGGGGAGATGAAGAAGCTCTTGAAGAAATGAGACGAACCTATGAACAAAAGGATGGCTGGGGAAGCGCTCTTAGAATCGAGTAGGGAAGATGCAATCGCACCCTACTCGTTAAGCGAGCCGCCGGTCGGCTTTAGCCGACAAATTTCATCTCGGCGGCTCTGCGATATATCAAAAAAAGCTGCCGTTTTAGCGGCAGCTCTTTTTGTATTAGTCTTTAATTCTTTGGAGCAACTATTCCATTTACAATATTATCTATACCTAAAACAAGAATATTTACACCAACTATAACACCTATCGATATAGCTCCTAAAATGGGATGTGCAATACCTATAAAACCGACTACTATCA
>JAILOD010000322.1 GCA_024691015.1 Lachnospiraceae bacterium | reverse complement strand
CGATAGTCCGTATAAATCCGCATATTTGGCTATCTTTGAAATACCTACATCCGAATTATAATAGCCGGCAGTAAGCGAAAGCCTGTAGCCCACCTCATAGAAGAAATAGTTGCAGGAGTTTTCGATAGCTCCTACTATATCAAGCTCGCCATGTGTACCGTTGGGATATATCCAGCATTTAGGCGGCCTTGTGGGATCTATCCTGTCATAAACACCCACACAGTTTATACGCTCTCCCGTGCTGATCACACCCTCCTCCAGGCCGGCCGTGGATGTAACGGGCTTAAAGGTGGAACCGGGAGCTGTTTTCTGCTGCGTTGCATAATCATACAACGGCAGGGATTTATCGATCGTAAGAGAATTGTAATAATCTGCATCTATGGTATTTGCCAGTCTGTTGTTATCGTAACTGGGATAAGAGACACAGGCTATGACCTCTCCCGTCTTTACGTCTGTTATAACGGTGGAACCGGAACAGGGGTCGAGCGCAAGCTGAGCCGGAGTTATCTCCAGATTTGTGAGCCGCTGCTTCATAAACTCGAAGGCTGTAACCTCACCCGAATCCAGCCTCCCAAGCTGATTATCCTTATCTATCAGCTTTTCCTGCTCATACAGGATATGACAGATCTGGTTTCCGTTTATCTCACTGTCCTTTATCATGTATTCAAAAACACATTTTGCAAAGCCCGTATCGGAACGCACCTTTTCTTCGGTATAACTGACAAGAGCCTCAAAGATCTCATCGGAATTGAGATACTGCTCTGCCGCACCGAGATTGTTGATGTTTATCCATCCCCGGGCTATGGCCTCCCTCAGATAATCCGTAAGAGGAAGCTCTCCGGCCTTCCATTTGATATATATTTCATTTCCGGGATCGACCTCATTTGCCATAAATATCTCCGGATACTGATTTTGCAGCATGGTAACGACATAGGTCTCATACTTGCGCATTTCTTCGTCAAGCTCATTATATACGGTTTTATTGTTCTTCAGCTCTTCGTCCAGAAGAGAGATCACGCTCTCGAGCTTTACCAGATATGCCTCGTGAACCTTTTTTTCGTAGACTCCGGCTCCGGATGATGACAGATGCGGTATCGAGATCACATTATTGTCGAAAAGCGAGAAATACACGTCATCCATCGGGATGATGATATTAGCCGCACTGTTTTCTTCTTCCGGATCGTAGTCCTTTACATCTCTGAGTTTGGAAACCACGATACCGGCGATCTTCTGTTCAAGAAGCTTATATACAACGCGCTGAAGATTTGAATCTATGGTGAGATAAAGATTGCTCCCGGCCTGAGGATCAACCGTTTCTCCGGTTTCGGTAACACGTCCCAGATTATCTACAAATATGGTCTGTTTTCCCTTTTTACCCTGAAGCTTTTTCTCCTCCACCTGTTCAATACCGGATTTACCGACCATATCGTTCAGAATGTAGTTATCTGCCTCCGAAGCACCGGACGAAGAAGCATTGAGCTGCACCAGCTCTTCCTCAGAGATCTTTCCGGTATATCCAAGAATGTGTGACATACTCGGGTCGTTAATGTACTCCCGTACGGTATCTTCTACAACATCAACGCCCTGAAGATCGATCTTGTTTTCCATAACCTCGGCAACGGTTCTTTCATTAACATCCGCCGCCACTATGGTTGCTATAAACTTCTGATAGCTGTTTAAGCTCATGGCATATCTTATTGACACCAGCTTTAATATCTCGGTATTGGTATAGCCCTCCATCGGAATGAAATCATAGCCTCCCCTGGCATTTTCAATATAAGAGCCTATTCCGAAGCGTTCCTTACTGCACAGATATTCCATAAGATCGGACGCCGGCATGTTCTGCTCTTTAAGAAGCAGATCCTCCGTGCTGTTCTGCCCCAGAACATCGGCAATGAAACGAAGCTTGCTCCTGCCGCTCACGGCATATGTAAACTCGTCATTTTCATCAAGATAAATATTGAATTCCGTATCCAGCTTGTCACCGTTTCCTTCGATTATACGGATAAGCCTGTAGATGGTATCGTTCATATCCTTATTCTTTGTATCGTTGGAATCATAATTATCCTCGATGGTTACGGAATAGGCCAGTTTATCCTCGGCCAGTATCACACCGTTTCTGTCAAAAATGGTTCCTCTGGTTCCCGAAAGTATCTTTTCTCTCTTGATACGAAGAGTAAAGTTCTCATTGTAGGATTCACCACGGATTATCTGGAGCACAAAAAGTCTCTGCACCAGTATTGAAAAGAGGATGACCAATACCACCGCAACGTAAAACAATCTGGATGTAACTATCAGGACCAGCTTATCCCTAATATTTCCCAGCATGACTACCTTTCAAGACTCATTTCGAGCTTTAACAACAGTTTATAAAACAGAATGGTTATAAACACGGTATATACCACCTCGGGTATGATAACGTGCGACATATAAAATCCGACCTCAAGTCTGTTTCTTAACAGGAAGGTCAGAATATAGGACAAAAAGCAATATACCAGATCGGATATGGTGATCAGGATGATGGGAAAACGGACATCCTCCGGATAGAATATCCTGTGGAACATTCCGTTTGTATAACCGATATAGGTGTATATGAGAGTATAGAGACCTACAATTCCGTTTCCGTAGAGGATGTCGATCATAATGCCCGAAAGGAAACCTACAAACATCCCTTCATCCTTTCCCTTCATAAAGCCAAAGGCCGATGTGAGGATTATAAGGAGATTAGGCCCTATACCACCCAGAGATATGTTTTTAAAAAAGGTGCATTGCAGCAGGAAGCAGACAAACACCAGTAAAAACTCAATTATTCTTCGTTTCACTCTTGCCTTCTTTCAATTCCTTAATGACAAGAACCGTATTTATATGCTTAAAATCGACACTGGGAGTAAGCGTTCCCGACCTGGTAAGGTTGTTGGGATCTGTCTCTATGGAATTAATATATCCGATATTCAAGCCCGGCAGAAATTTGTCGGAAATATTTGAGGTAACCACCTGATCTCCGACTATTACCTGATCTTCTTCATCCGCAAGATGTTCAAATCTGATCACGCCTTCATTCATCAGCTTAAGATCACCGTTAACCACCAGAACATCCGAAGTGGACAATACCATTGCGGAAACATTGCTGGCATCGTCTATTATTGAGCGCACCGTTGCCCAGTTGGGCCCGACCTCGGTGATAATGCCGACAATACCGCTTCCGGTCATTACATTCATGTCAACCTTGATCCCGTCCTCTTCACCCTTGTCAATGAGAAAGACCGAGAACCAGTTGCCGGGATCCTTGCCTATAACCCTGGCCCCTACAGTATCATAATTTGAAAGCTGGTCGGAAAGGTCGTATAACTGCCTTAACTCTCCCAACTCATATCTGTCCCGTGTAAGCTCTGAATTCTGCTGGGTAAGCTCATCCACTCTCTTTTGAAGGCTTTCAACCTCGGCAAGCACTTCTCTTAAGTTTTTGAGCTCATCCATTCGTTTGGAAAAAGCTTCTCCGATATTGTAAAAACCTCTTTCGAACGGGACTATGGTATAGGCTGCAACGTATGAAAGCGGCCCGTTTACCATATCCGTAAAAAAGGTTAAAAACATCATTGCCACACAGAGGACAGTAATAATGCCCAGAGTATAACGACTGGGCATTACGAATTTTTTACGTTTGAGTTTTACTCTTGCCATTCTTTACCGCCTCGTCAAAAAACTACTTGGACATCCCTTCTATACGGTAAGCAACCGACTTGAAGTTATCGTCCTTTATAATGCGGGCCAGCCCGCTGACAACGGAATTCATGGAATCCTCCGCAAGATTTATCTTAAGATTGAGATCCTTTGAAATCTTTCTGTCAAGATTTTTCATATGAGCGCTGCCGCCTGTAAGGAATACGCCGTGCCTGTATATATCGGCTGCAAGCTCCGGCGGTGTACGCTCCAGAATTACCTTTATATTATCAATGATATTGTCAATATGCTCCTGGAACGAGCTGTCCACAAGATCGGTCGGGATCTTCCTTTCTACGGGAAGACCGGTAACGATATCACGACCGTATACCACGGCATCCATGTTTTTATCATAGAGCTCTCCAAGGCTTATCTTAACTTTTTCTGCGGTCTTTTCGCCGATTATGAGGTTATATTCTTTTCTGATCGCATTCTTTATGGCATCATCAAAGTTTCTGCCACCGATCTTTATAAGCTTGGAAAGAACGATGCCTCCCAGTGAAAGTATCGATATCTCTGTGGTTTCATAGCCCACATCCACGATCATGACACCCTGGCTGGTCTTAACATCGATATTTAAACCAAGACCGTCGGCAATGGCCTTTTCAACCATCCATATGCCCTTTGCTTTTATGTTTGCGTCTTTTATGAGATCGTAGAACGCACGCTTTTCAACCTCGGTAACATCGGTCGGAACAGAAATATAGTAATCCGCACCGTTGTTCTTGCTTTTTGTCATGTCGTTGATAAAGCAGCGAAGTATGGTTTCCATATTGTTGATATGGGCTATAACACCATAGGAAAGAGGATGTGATATCCTGATATTGGACGGAGCTTTTTCAAACATTTCAAATGCCGCATCACCATATGCAAAGAGGCTGGTCTTGTTCATTATAGCTACCATGTTCTTTTCCGAAAGCATGGTCTGATCGGCATTATCATATATTTTGATATTTCCGGTACCCAGATCGATACCGAAGACACTGTTAGGCATTATTCTACCCCTTTCATCATTCGAAGGAGACAAGTCCCTTCTCCCTCAAGCTTGTATATATACCATCACCGATGATGATGGAATCCATAAGCCTGATTTCTATTAAAGAACCGGCTTCGAGGACTTTTCTTGTTAAATTTATATCCGCAGCGCTTGGTGTGGGGACTCCGCTCGGATGATTGTGGACCATTGCGATCCCTACGGCATTTTTCTTAAGCGCGGTGGTAAATATTTCTCTTGTACAGACCACCGAACTGTTAACCGCACCTTTAGACAACGTAAATTCCCCCAGCATATGACATCTTGTGTCCATCATCATGATGTGGACTTCTTCTGCCGGGAGATTTCGAAGCTCTTCCATATAGTACATTGCTATGTCCCTTGGATGATTATATACCATCTTTTCGGTATATCTGCTTCGCCATAGTCTTTTGGAAAATTCCACGAGGCAGGACAGCTGAACGGCTTTAACCGTACCTATCCCCTCAATCTTTGTGAGCTCTTCCAGGGAGGCGTTTTCCAGGCCTCTTATGCTTTTCTCGGGCTCCAGGCTGTTGATGAGCTCTCTGCACAGCTCTACCGAGTTTTTTGTTTTTGTCCCGTTACGGATAACGACTGCCATAAGCTCGGCATCCGATAACACTTCCACCCCGTATTTGATACATTTTTCATAGGGGCGTTCCATAAGGGGCAGGTCCTTGACCTTTGTTGCATTGTTCATCATTTTGTTCTCCTTTCGCATACGCCAAAAGAGAACCCCAAAAAGTATAGTAACACAATATATCTGTTTCTTTCAAGAGAAAGAATAGGTTGTGGTCCATCAGACCACTGAATTGTATTTGTTTGTGATATTCCTCTCTTTTTATAACAGAGTACGCACGATCTTCGGCTTGAATCCGCTCTTGTCAAGTGCATCCAGTATCTGTTTCTTGTGCTCCGGCCCGAATGCCTCTATTGTGATACGAAGCTCAACTGCGGCTGAACGGTTGGTAGTGACAAACTGATTGTGCTCAAGCTTTATGACATTGCCGTTTTCACGCGCAATGACAGCCGATACCTTCTCCAGTGAACCCGGTCTGTCGGGAAGAAGCGTGGATACAGTAAATATCCTGTCTCTGTAAATAAGCCCCTGCTGAACCACCGAACTCATCGTGATTATATCCATATTTCCTCCCGAAAGGATGGATACTATCTTTTTATCAGTAATATTCAGTTTTTTAAGAGCTGCTACAGTAAGAAGTCCCGAATTTTCAACGATCATCTTGTGGTTTTCAACCATATCCAGAAAGGCTATTACCAGATCGGAATCGGCTATTGTGATCACATCATCCAGGTTCTTTTTAAGATAAGGGAATATCTTACTTCCGGGCGTCTTTACAGCAGTACCGTCGGCTATTGTGGATGCCGAATCCAGGGTTACCACCTTACCTGCCTTTATCGAGGCCGTAAGACAGGCAGCCCCCTCGGGTTCAACGCCTATTACCTTAACATTTGGATGCATAAGCTTTGCAAGCGTTGAAACACCTGTTGCAAGGCCGCCTCCGCCTACGGGAACTAAAATGTAATCTACCAGAGGAAGCTCCTTAAATATCTCCATTGCAATAGAACCCTGGCCTGTGGCAACACCCTCGTCATCGAAGGGATGAACGAAGGTAAGCCCTTCTTCCTTTGCGATCCGGAAGGCTTCGGTAGCCGCATCATCATAAACATCCCCGAAAAGCACAACCTCGGCTCCCAGTGCCTTTGTGCGGTTAACCTTGATAAGCGGCGTTGTGGTAGGCATAACAATAACTGCCCTGGTCTTGTATTCCCTTGCCGCATAAGCCACGCCCTGAGCGTGATTTCCGGCAGATGCCGTGATAACGCCCTTGGCCCTTTCTTCATCGCTTAAGGTGCTGATCCGATAGTAGGCACCTCTTA
>JAILOD010000291.1 GCA_024691015.1 Lachnospiraceae bacterium | reverse complement strand
TATAAGGCGGTTGCATCCCACACTTAAGGGATCGGATATTCTCCCGGGTACCGCGAAGATCTCCCTTCCCTGGTTAAGCGCATGGCAGACGGTACTTAACGTTCCAGATTTTGCTCTCGCTTCTATAACCAGAAGCACGTTACACAATCCTGAAATAATTCTGTTTCTTTTAGGAAAATATGCCGGGAGTCCCTGTGTACCAGGTGGAAACTCCGAAATCAATCCTCCCTTATTTAATATCGTCTCATACAATCTGCTGTTCTCTCTCGGATAAACTACATCAATCCCGTTACCCAGAACTCCAAAGCTTTCGTATCCCGCATCTACAGCCGTTCTTTGTGCTATACCGTCTATTCCTCTGGCCATACCGCTTATTATCTGAACTCCGTTTTCCGACAGTTTTTTTGCAAAATACTCTGCAGCGCCTTTACCATACTCGCTGCAGGCTCTGGCTCCTATGATCGAAACGGACGGTCTGTTTGGGTCAGGCAGTTTCCCCTTAACATATATTCCCTGCGGAGGGTCCGGAATGGTTCTTAACCTTTCCGGGAACTCATTATCAAAGCTTGATATATACCTTATCTCATCCATATTCATCCCTCACATATTTATATCGTTAAAACGATAGCTTATTGCTTCGCTTAAATGAGCACAGCTTATCCTGTCGCTTTCATCCATATCCGCGATCGTCCTCGCACATTTAAGTATCCTGTGATAACCTCTTGCACTGAGTCCGAGTTTTTTAAAGCTCTGCTTTAAAAGCTCCTCCTCCTTTTCACCCAGCACACAGTATTTTCTTATATCCCCGGCTTCCATTCCCGAATTAAACCTGATATTCTTCCCTTCAAACCTTTTTTTCTGCATCTCTACCGCATTGATCACCCTTTCCCTTATCTTCTCCGAGCTCTCACCTTTTATACCCCTGTCATTTAACTCGTCAAAATCCATACCTTCAACTCTGCAGGTAATATCGATCCTGTCCAGTATAGGTCCGCTTATTCTCCCCTGATAAGCCCTGACGTCCCTTTCGGTACACTTGCACCTGTTTTTATCGGGATAATAACCGCATCTGCAGGGATTTGCAGCCGTCACAAGCAACATATCAGCCGGAAATGTATAGCTCCACCCGCTTCTTGCAACCGTAACGCACTTATCCTCGAGCGGCTCGCGCAAAGCCTCAAGCGTACCCTTTTGAAATTCTGGCAGTTCATCCAGAAACAACGTCCCGTACATGCTTAATGAACATAATCCCGGGCTGGGATACCTTCCTCCCCCGGTAAGCGACTGAGGCGTAGATGTATGGTGAGCCGTTATAAAAGGACGCTTCGTAACAAGTCCCCTGTCGCCCAGTTTCCCGGCTGCACTGTATATCTTTGTAAGCTCCAGACATTCCCTCTCACTCATTGGCGGCATAATTGTAGGTATACGCTTCGCTATCATGCTCTTCCCGCTGCCGGGAGGCCCGATAAGCAGAAGATTATGCATCCCGGCAACGGAAAGCGAAACCGCCCTTATCGCCATTTCCTGACCCTTAATATCGGAGAAATCCAGCTCAAATTCATCTTCTCCCGAAAGCTTTTCCGTGATCATGCATTTACAGGGTTTTAAATCTACCGTCCTGCATAAATACCCGACTGCCTCTTCAATGTTTTCCACACCGATCACATCAATATCGTTTGCAACCGCCCCCTCCTTTTCATTCTCCTTTGGAACGATTATCCTTTTAAACCCGGACTCCTTGGCCATAAGCACCATAGGTAAGATCCCGTTTGTTTTCTTAACCTCACCGGAAAGGCTGAGTTCACCAACAACAAGTGTCCCTTCCAGATATTCCCGCGGCAGGTTTCCCATTGAAGACACCACACTTACTGCCACTGCCAGGTCAAAGCTTGTACCGCTCTTTCTCAGATCCGCAGGCGAAAAATTTATGGTTATCCTCCTTGGCGGAAGAATATAGCCACTGTTCTTCAAAGCAGTTCTTATCCTCTCCTTTGACTCCCTGACCTCACTTCCGAGAAACCCCACCATTTCAAGTACAGGCATACCCCCATCGGAAATATCAACCTCAATAAGTACCTCTCTGGCCTCTATTCCGACAAGCGCAGCCGAAGCAACAGACGTAAACATACGCGTTCCTCCCATACCATTATGAAATTCAAACTGAAAATTTAGACCGATCGGTCCGAAAGCTGAAAGTTCAGGCCTTTTGATAACCTGTACTTCGTTGAAAGACTTAAAATATCCCCGTCTTAATAATAAATGAAATAAGCAAAATTATTGTATTATTGAATACAATCTCTGTCAAGCATTAAGCCCTTGTTTTTGAAGTGCTTTTTCGACAGCCTCCTGATTTTGTGCCCCGCTCTTTGCATCGGATGCGGTTATGGCACCCGAAAGACACATGGCAATAAGACACTGGTCCATGGTAAGCATTCCATCCTGTGTATTCTGTGCGATAAAGCTTGTGATCTTCATTATATCGCCTTCTCTTATCAGCCCCTTGGACACGCCTTTATTAAAGAATAGTTCGTATGCCGGAACCGATTCTCCCGCAGTGGTGTGCAAAAGCTGTCTGCATACCACGGCCTTCAGTACATCAGAAAGCCTGTAACGCGCCATTACCCTCTCCTGCATCGGAAAGATTTCCAGAAAACTGCCCAATGCCTCAACTGTATTGTTAGCCGACATTGAAACAAAAACCAGCCTTCCGGTCTCTGCTGCCGTAAGAACGAGTGAAGCCACCTCACTGTCTCTTAAGCGGCTTAGCGTAAGCACATCAGGATCGGATCTTAAGGCACTCTTCATAGCCGTGGGATAATCCTTGGAATCAAGGCCTATCTCGCGCTGGTTTACGGTACTCTTTTTATTTTCATGTATGAATTCTATGGGATCCTCAAGGGTAATGATATTGCAGTTTCTGTTTGTATTGACCCTGTCAGTTAATGCAGCAAGCAATGAAGACTTTCCAGCCCCGGACGGTCCTGCTATAATGACCAGTCCCTTTTTCTGATCGCAAAGCTCCAGCACACTCTCCGGTATATCAAAAGCCTCGGCATCGGGAATATCCTTGTTCACCAGACGCAGAGCTATTGTAATAGTGCCCTTTTGTTTATAGGCATTCACCCTGAGCCTCCCGAAATCGGAAACGGAAACAGACAGCTCTATCTGCCCGAACTCTTCAAAATATTCCCTTTGTTCATGTGTCATAAACCCCACCAGCAGCTCTAAGGTATCGGATGGAGATATGGTATGAAAATTCGATTCGACAAGACTTCCATGTATACGGAACTTCGGAGGAGTACCAACCGAGAAATGTATATCAGAGGCCCGCTTTTCGCGAGCCTCTCTTAAAACGTCATTTAAATTTATCATATCTGTTTAACTCATTTTCCCAAAATTCTTAAGTGCGTCCGGATCTATCACACATCTGTTATCCATAGTCTTCATTACATCCTTGATATAGAGATTTCCGTATATCAGCTCCTGACCCAGATCGATAATGGTATTTGTGGAGAAGCTTAAAACTATGGGTTTTAAAATGTCCGACGTATTCTCATTGATGACAAGCGCCTTTTCTCCACTGGAAAGCTCCACGGAACACCCCGGAACCAGGATATTGATCGATTTTGTAAGTGCATCGACAACATCAGGATCGAAAGCCTCGTAATTTTTCATAAGAAATCTCAGGGCCGATATTTCCGAGCTGGGCTCATCGTAATCGTTCATCGCCGTCATATCATCAAAAACAGATGCAACCTTTAAAATCTTTCCTCCATCGTATTGCTTTCCGGAGGTATCACTAGCCCTGCCATTTCTGAAATCACCGATCTCACGAATAGCCTGCCCGGCTATCCTTTTTACAGACGGCATATCACTTGTGGCATTTTCGATCAGATGTACACCGCTCATCAAAGCCCGTTGGATGGTATTTCTGCTTTCTTCGTCATTTGCGCCGGAGCTCATTTGCAGCTCATCCGGCAGATCAAGGAGCCCGATATTATGGAGAAGCGCTGCAACAACAGTGTCATGCTGTTCCGACAGCTTAATATTCATCTGGTGTGAAAGCATTGCACAAAGGATAGCAGAATTAAGTGCATGCTTTGCGTGCGTATCTTCTCTGGTCCTTAAACTCTGAACAAAATTAACCTTATGGTCCAGTCTTCCGTAACGTTTTATGATCTGAGTTACAAGATTCTCCAATGCCTGCGGTTTATTGCCGTCCCTTATGATCTTCATCTCATCCTGTATCACAAAGGTTGATACGATGAAGAATTTTTCGAACTCAATATCCTCTTCGCTCATAGGAGGAAGCGGCTCTGCAGGTTCAAGAATATAAAGACCTATAATACCAAAGTTTCTTACACTTTCTATACCCTGACTTGTAAGCTTTGAATTTCTGTCATACAGCAAAACTCCTTTTTTATTGTAAATGGGTTTTGCCAGCCTCATTCCTTCCTTAAGCTTTTCGAGCCTTACAAAAAGCATTTGCCCCTCCTTTATACTCCAAGCATGTTTTCAAATTCATCGATCGAAACGGGCTTAGAATAATAATATCCCTGTGCTATATCGCAATTGATCGACTTAAGAAAATCCGCCTGTTCTTTTGTCTCAACGCCTTCTGCAACGACCTTAAGGCCAAGCTGTCTTGACATCGAAACCGAATTTTCGATGATAATACGTCCGCGCTTTGTGGACATTATCTTATCTATAAAATACCTGTCTATCTTAATTATGTCAACCGGAGCTTTTCTTAACATATTGAGGGAGGAATATCCGCTTCCGAAATCATCCATCTCAATAACAAAGCCCAGATCCTTAAGCCGCTGCATGGTAGCATAAAGATCCTCGGAATTGTCGGTAAACAGAGTTTCCGTGATCTCCAGCTCGAGATATTGAGGCTCAATACCATAGCGGCTTGTCATATCGGTAAGCACCTTCACAAGGTCGGTATTGTTTACGTGGAACCTTGAAATATTTACGGAGATGGGCACCAGCTTTCCTATGGATTTAAGGTGTGAAAGATACTCGCAGGCCGCCTCCCACATATATTCATCCAGCTTCTTAACAAAACCGTTGCTCTCAAAGAGCGGTATAAATTCTCCGGGAGAATGTACTCCCTTTGTCGGATGTATCCATCGAACCAGAGCTTCGGCTCCGCAAAGATGTTCATCCTTCATATCCACCTTAGGTTGCAGGAACATTACAAACTCACGATTATCCAAAGCCACCTGCATCTGGCTTGTGATCTCGGAAATCTTTCTCTGCTGCAATCTTACCTTATCGTCATAGATCGCAAAATTGGTAATGGAGTTATTCTTTATCTCCTGTTTTGCCATACGGGCCCTGTCGCACATAAGCCTTATGGGCAGATCCCTCTTTGTGATCTTATATATACCAAAGGATAACGTGGAGCCGCATCTTCTGGCCGCATCAAAAACAAATTCCCGAGTCAGGAGGTCGATGTATTCGAAAATATCTCTTTCATTTTCATAATCAAGGAGCACGGAATAATTATCCGCCATATATCTGCCCGCTATACAATCCTTCGGAAGCGTCACCCTGATCGCATTTCCAAGCTCCTCCAGACATTTATTACCTATCTTTATACCAAAACGATCGTTTATAACCCTGAAACGGTCAATATCTATAGAAAGAACGGCAAACTCCTTGTCAGGTTCTCCATGGATCCTCTCCTGCGCCTTTCTGTAGAACGCATCGGAATTGTAAAGACGCGTCAGTGAATCATAATCAGCCCTGAATTCGAGTTCTGCCTTGATCTCCATTTCCGCATTTACATCCTGGATAATGCCTGTAACCCTGTACAACTCATTATTAAAGCCGTTTAATGTCTGAACGGTAATGGTGAACCATCTTGCCACTCCGTATCTGTTCATGAGACGGACCGTGATCTCGTGTGTATCCGGCTGGGATTTTACTCTGTTAAAAAATTCCTCGAAGGTATCCTTATCCTCCTCGTATACCTCTAACCCTTCAAGCATTGACCACTCATTTTTCTTCATGTCGTCAGTGAGCTTGAACATCTCTTCAAAGGTTGTGCATATATAATATTCAGCCTTACTGACATCGTATTCAAAAACGAAGATTCCGGTAAGCTCGTTAACATGCTCATATCTTTCGTTATTCTGGGCGATCTCGCTCATAAACGCACTGCTTTCATTCATGGCCTTGTAACGGAGTTCAACCGCTGTCTGCTGCTCCATTTCAAGCTTCATGTCGTTTATGTCACGGGCGGTGAAAAATACCAGTTCATCATCTTCCGAGTCTATAATGGTGGTATCTATTTCATACCATCTGGTAACCCCGTCTTCGCCATTAAACCTTATCTGCTTATGAATGGACTTCTTGCCGATCTCCCCTGCTTTTCTTATGGCTTCAGGGTCGGTAGCCATCATAAAGTATTCTCTGTCCTCGTAATAAACCAGCTTTTCCAGTGCCGCATTCCTTAATTTGGAATAGCTCACAACTCTTTTTTCCATAATGAGCGGGATGTTTTCCTCACGAACTCTGGTACATCTGTTCTTTGTCAGATTTATTTCCCATACGATATCATGCGCTTCAAGAATGGCCGAATTAAAGTGATTGATACTCTTATCCAGTTCCTGCATCTGAATCTTTAATTCTTCATTTACGTCGGCCATCACATAGACCTTGCGCTTATTCTTAAGCAGTACTCTTGTGGCTCTTACATGCTCCATTGCACGAAGATCCGGAGAATATACATCAAAATCGGCCCAGTTCTCATTTTCGGGCATAAGCTTCATCGGGCAATCGTCACAAGGAGTGTTACGTCCTTTAAGCTTTTCGTAACATATCCCTTCGCTTACATTGGGAAAACGATCCTTCAGTACATCATTCATATAGACAACATTGTAATCTTCATCAACCGCATAAGCCCAGGTCACTATAGGATCCAGAATAGACCTTATGCTTTCCATATTGCCGTATGATGATCCGCCATCCTGCATTTCAACTTTACTGCGGATCTCCTTACCGTATATTACAAAGGTACTGTTCTCACTCTTTTCTGCTTTTGCAAGTGCGTCTTCAGCCTTTTTCATCATTTCCGCATATTCAACAGCCTCTGCCTGCGAAGCAAGAGCAATTCCTACAGACACAGTCTTCTTTGTATCAGGGTGTGTTTCCTTCCATGCACCCTCGATAGCTTCTATTATAAAGTCTGCCTTATCGGCAATAATGTTTTCCTCGTTGATCCCGCGAATGGAATAAATGAAACTGTCCTCATTCATCCTGCCGACAACATCAGATGTACGTACCGCACTCTTTAATGCCCTTGAGGCAAGCAGCAAAAGCTCTTCAGCCTCGTCAATGCCGTTATTCTCCTTAATATTTTGATATGCGGAAAGCTTTATGATATAGAGAGTTCTCATTGCCACATCCATATCTTCGGCAAAACTCTCTCTGATCTTTTTCTCGGCTTCCATAACGCTGTCAAGCCCGGTAAAACTGTCTACCCGCATATTAATGCCTGTCATCCCCTCGGAATCATCCAAAAGGACATATGTCCCGTATATCAATGAGGGTTTGCCCTCGTCATTCGGAATATCCTTCCCCTCAATACGGAACCATCTGTAGTTCCCGTCAAAATCCAGGCACCTGAAAACTTCCGATCTGGAGACATCCCCATATGACTTGACCGGCCTGAAAAAACTCAGGGCTCTTTTAACATCTTCGCCCAGAACTTTACCTGAAATTTCCATGGATTCACTGAAAGAATCGATTTTAGTGGGACAGGGAATATATTTATTGATATTACGCGAAAAGTTCATCACGTCCTCTTCAATATTATATTCGAATCTGGCAGCCTCTATTCCCATTCCCCCAATGTTATCAAGGTTTTGACCCATATTACCCTCTCCGTTTTTGATATATTTGAAACTGTTTTATTTTTACAAAAATCCACTTTATATTGTATCAATTATTGTCATTTTATACAATATCCAAAAGAAAATGACTTAATATTTCGTTAGATACATCCAAGCCGGCCTCCGTCAGTCTAAGACGATCCCCCTCCTTTTCAAGGAAGCCCTCACTAATATATGTATTTAATGGCTTTTCATATATTTCCCAGGCAGATATGCCAAAGCATTCTTCAAAATGCTTCAGACTTATCCCCTCTGTCATACGAAGACCCAAAAACATATATTCCTCCATTCTGTCCTTTTCTGTAAGATCCGTGCATTCGCGATAATTGTTTACGGGATTGGCGATATATGCCTTTAGATCTTCGGTAACGGTATATCTTATTTCATTAAGAAGTCCCGAAGAGCCCAGCCCCAATCCAAGATATTCTCCGCTTTTCCAGTAAGTGATATTATGACGACACTCATATCCTTCCCGCGCATAATTGGATATTTCATATCTTTTATATCCGTTTTGTTCCAGAAATTCTCTCGTATAACAGTAAATCCTGTATTCCTCTTCTTCATCCGGAAGATCAAGTTCATCTCGTTTCATCCGTCCAAACGCCGTTTCTTCTTCAATTATAAGAGAATAAGCCGAGATGTGCTTACTTCCGAAGGACACTGTTCTTTTCAGATCCTCTTTAAATTCTTCAAAGGTCTGCCCGGGAAGAGAGGAGATCATATCTATATTTATATTCTCAAAACCCGCCTTTTCGGCCTGTGCATACATTGTTTCAAAAGCCTTATGGTCGTGTATTCTTCCAAGTGTTTTAAGCTTATCGTCTAAGTTCGTCTGAAGACCTATGCTTAAGCGGTTTATCCCCTTAGCCTTAAGAAGCGCAAGTTCATCCCGTCCTTTACCGTTATCTCCGAAATCATATATGCCGGGATTCATTTCCATCGTGATCTCTGCCGAAGCATCTACATTAAAAGACGATCTGATATTATCCAACAGACCCCCTATAGAATGAGCCGGCAGGATATTGGGTGTTCCTCCGCCTATAAATATCGTTTTAACAAAATAACCCTCCCCGATCTCTTCTCCCTTTGCGGCAATCTCGACTGACAATGCATCCGCATAGGCACGGATCGTCTCGTCATCTGCCGGTGCAGAAAGAAAGTCACAATAATTGCATTTCTTTCTGCAAAACGGGATATGAAGATATACGGAGAGGGGTTTAAATTTATTCTTCATCGAGCTTAAGTACGTTGAGGAACGCCTTTTTCGGGATCTCCACGCTTCCGATCTGGCGCATCTTTTTCTTTCCTTCCTTCTGTTTTTCAAGAAGCTTTCGCTTTCTGGAAATATCACCGCCGTAGCATTTTGCCAGAACGTCTTTTCTGTATGCCTTTATGGTCTCGCGGGCTATTATCTTTCCACCTACAGCAGCCTGAAGAGGAATATCAAACAATTGTCTCGGAATCTCGTCCTTCAGCTTTTCACACATCCTTCTGCCCCTGTCATAGGCATTATCCTTAAAGACGATAAATGACAATGCATCCACGTATTCCCGGTTTATAAGGATATCCAGCTTTACAAGCTCACTTCTTTCATAGCCCGACAGTTCGTAATCAAAGGAAGCATATCCTCTGGACCTGCTCTTCAGCGCATCAAAGAAATCGTATATTATCTCATTAAGCGGAAGTGTATATTTCAACAAAACTCTGGTGGTCTCTATATACTCCATTCCGGTCTGGATACCGCGCCTTTCCTGACACAAGCCGATTATGGCACCCAGATATTCCGTATTGACCATGATCTCTGCATTTACCACCGGTTCTTCCATATATTCTATCTCCGACTGATCCGGAAGATTAGCCGGATTAGTGAGTTCTATAACCTCGCCGTCTGTACGGTAAACCTTATATACAACGCCCGGAGCGGTAGTAACAAGATCCAGATCATACTCTCTCTCAAGCCGCTCGGTTATTATATCCAGATGCAACAACCCCAGAAAGCCGCATCTGAAACCAAAGCCCAGTGCAATGGATGTTTCCGGTTCATATACCAGGGATGCATCGTTCAGCTGCAGCTTCTCAAGTGCATCTCTCAGATCCTGATATTTTGCCGAATCCGCCGGATATATACCACAGTACACCATGGGATTTACTTTTTTGTATCCCGGAAGAGCCTCCGTACAGGGATTTGCATTATTTGTAACGGTATCTCCGACCCTGGTCTCTTTAAGATCCTTTATACTGGCTGTAATATACCCTACCATTCCTGCTGACAGCTCGTCGCAGGGTATAAAGGCTCCTGCCCCGAAATATCCGACTTCAATAACCTCATCGACTGCCCCGGTAGCCATGAACCTCACTGTGGTTCCCTTTTTTATCACGCCATCCATAACCCGGACGAAAACTATAACGCCTTTATAAGAATCATAAACCGCATCAAATATAAGTGCCTTTAATGGTTTTGAAGGATCTCCGTCCGGTGCCGGTATCCTGTTTACTATTGCCTCAAGCACATCCTCTATGCCAAGTCCCTGCTTAGCAGAAATTCTCGGGCAATCTTCAGCTTCTATACCAATAACGTCTTCAATCTCTCTTGCCACCTCATCGGGTCTGGCACTGGGCAGGTCTATCTTGTTGATAACCGGAAAAACCTCAAGATCATGGTCTAAGGCCAGATAAACATTTGCAAGCGTCTGGGCTTCTATTCCCTGAGAAGCATCCACTACCAGAACCGCCCCGTCACAGGCTGCCAATGATCTTGATACCTCATAATTAAAATCCACATGTCCGGGTGTATCTATAAGATTAAGAATGTATTCCTCGCCATCTTTTGCCTGATAAACCGTACGAACTGCCTGGCTCTTTATCGTAATGCCCCGTTCACGCTCAAGATCCATATTGTCCAATATCTGATCCTGCATCTCACGTTCCGTAAGAAGACCGGTTTTTTCAATGATCCTGTCAGCCAGAGTTGATTTACCGTGATCGATATGCGCTATAATACTGAAATTC
Source organism: Lachnospiraceae bacterium (assembly GCA_024691015.1). Lineage (GTDB taxonomy): Bacteria > Bacillota > Clostridia > Lachnospirales > Lachnospiraceae > NK4A144. Next base: position 4,274 of record JAILOD010000291.1, on the reverse strand, counting down.
CTGATATGATCTTCACTGATTCCCATATATATTTTCCTTAACCTGTTATTTATTAAACTTTATTTTTTGTAAATTTGCCCACTAATTATAATATAAATGAATAATTTAACGCAACAAATACTTGACAGCTATTATTTTTGCGATTAAAATGTCACAGTATGCATAAACCCTGTGTTACACGTGTCAGACCGGGGAAAAAGCACAACGTATTATCCCAAATAAGTTAAGGAGGTAGGACAAGTGGCAAACATCAAATCTGCAAAGAAGAGAATCAGAACAAGCGCAAAGCGTGCAGAGCTTAATAAAGCTGAAAAGAGTGGCGTTAAGACAGCCATCAAAAAGGTTCGCGTTGCTATCGAGAATAACGATAAAGCAGCTGCCGGTGAAGCTCTGACAAACGCTATTTCAAAGATCGAGAAAGCCGGTTCCAAAGGCGTTTATCATAAGGCAAACGCTTCAAGAAAGGTTTCCAGACTCACAAAAGCCGTTAATAAAATGGCCTGAGAAAAGATCGTATATAACAAAGACCTGCGGTACCCCTCTATACCGCAGGTCTTTTTTGTCTTTATTCATCAAATTTTACCGTAACATAGTAGGCCCCACCCTCACTTGCAACAACCTCACTTACAACTCCGTGAAGGTTTTTAAGTGCCTCCTGTCTTTTAAAATTACCGGACATGGCTATCGCAGGTATTATTGTGTAATATACGACAAGCCCTGCCTGAAGATAGGATTCCTCGACATCCACCTCATAGCCCGGTACTATATATTCATAATTATTTTCCATTTTAAACTTCATTTCTCTCATGATATCACCTTCATCTACAGATTCAGCTTTAACAGATGAGTTGCCACCTGGAAATAGATCAAAAGCGAAAGCGCATCGATTATGGTAGTCATTATCGGTGCCGCCACAACAGTAGGATCCAGCCCCAGTCTGGTAACAAATACGGGAAGTGTACAACCCACAAGATCCGCAACCATTACGGCGATTATCAGAGTAATACAGATCACCGCGGCAACAGGCAATGTAAGCTTATCTATGAAGATCAGCTTAAGGAAATTAGCAGCTGCCAGTGTCAGGCCACATACAAACGCCGTAAGCATCTCTTTTCTTATGATCTTAAGTATATCGCCATGACCTATCTCATTAAGAGAAAGCGCACGGATTATCATTGTAGATGTCTGTGATCCGGTATTTCCGCCGGTATCCATTATCATCGGAATATATGCCGTTAAGATAATGGCCGCCGCAAGTGCACTTTCAAAATGTGTAATGATCTTTCCGGTGAAGGTTGCAGATATCATAAGAAGCAGCAACCAGACTATCCTCTTTTTCCAAAGCTCAAACGAAGTGGTTTTCATATACGGGGTATCAATAGGCATGATACCGGCCATCTTCTGAATATCCTCCGTTGCCTCTTCCTGGATGATGTCGACAACATCATCGATGGTTATGATCCCGACAAGACGGTTTTCCGAATCCACAACGGGCAGCGAGTTAAAGTCGTATTTTGACATGATCTGCGCAACCTCTTCCTGGTCTGTTAAGGTTTCCACGCTTATCACGTTTTCTTCCATTATTTCTTCTATTATTTCATCCGGCTTTGACAGGATAAGCGAGCGCAGAGTTACCATTCCCACAAGCTTCCTTGCGGAATCAAGCACAAAACAGGTATTAACCGTTTCCTTATCCAAGCCTATGTCTCTGATCCTGTCAATGGACTGACTGACAGTAAGATTCTCCTTCAGATCCACAAATTCCACGGTCATTATAGACCCGGCGGAATCCTCCGGAAATTTAAGAAGATGGTTTATCGTGCGTCTGGTCTCAGCAGTTGTACCTGCAAGCAGACGTTTAACAACGGTTGCCGGCATTTCCTCAAGAAGATCGGCAGCATCATCGGCCATCAGATTATCTATTATCTCTGTAGCTTCCTTTCCCGTAAGGGAGGTGATGATCTCCTGCTCAACATCCGTGGGCAAAAAGGAAAAAACATCAGCGGCCTTGTCCTTTGGCAAAAGACGAAAGATAGCCATTTGCCATTCCTTTGGAAGCTCTTCGATCGCGGCAGCAGTATCTGCCTCATTTAATTCAACAAGTGTCGAGCGCAGCTCGTTATACTTCTTGCTGTTTACAAGAGCCTTTATTTCCTCTATATCCATAATTTTTTCTCCCGATAAAAGTGGTTTTTAAGGATTTCTTTATAGAGCACAATCGTTCAGGAACATCTGACATAAAAACCACCTCCCTTTCTTAAAAAATTATGGTTAATCCTTAATTGTTATAACACATAAAAAGGAAAAAATTCAACCTCTGAGCGTTCAAATTTTACATTGCCATGAAGTTCGTTTGTTACCGTTTTTTCTATCTCTTCTATTCTCCCTGTCGGGACAAGAAGACTAAACTTCACCTTATCCGTATATTCCGTATTTCTTATGGCAATTTTGTTGTCCTGTGCCATACGGCGAACCTTCCCCTCGGATGAATAGTCAAAATCCACCGTGAGAATAATGCCGCTCTGCATATCTACAAGCACGGCATTTTTTACGGCTTCATTGGCAGCAGCCGAATATGCGCGTACCAGTCCACCGGTACCGAGCAGCGTTCCACCGAAATATCTTGTAACGGTAAGACAGACATTTTTCAGTCCTGTCCCGGTCAGCACATCAAGCATAGGTTTACCTGCAGTTCCAGATGGTTCCCCGTCATCTGAACTGTGAAGCACCTCCGGAGAGCCTGCTTTCCCCCTCAATATATATGCACTGCAATGATGTCTGGCATCATAATGCTTCTTTTTAACCGATGCGATATATTCCTTTACACGCTCTTCTGTTTCGGCATATATCAGTTCTCCGATAAACCGTGATTTCTTTTCCGTGTATTCACCCGTATAAATCCGGTCTTTCTCTATAGTACGATAAGCCTCTTCCACAAAATCTCTCCTATGTGTTTGAAAATGGCTGTCACGACATACATGACAGCCATTAAAATATCACTTTTGTTCCGGTTTTCCGTATCGTATCGCCCCTATCGGACAGACATCATAACAGGCTGCGCACATAAGGCAGGGCTTTGGCCAATAGGGTTTCCCGTCTACCATTTTTACATGTCCCGTGGGGCATCTTTGAACGCATTCCCCGCAGCCGTCACATTCATCCGTACAATAGAACTTATTGTCCAACCCGGGCAGGGATCTTACCGGTTTTCTCTCAAATATCTTTTTTATTATATCCTTTATCATTCTATAACGATGTTATCCCATTCTTCCTCACGAATAAGGGCTACGTATGTCTTACCTACATTGATCTTGATCTGCTCGCCGTTCTCGTCATAATAACGTGTAGGATCGAGATCGTTTAACTTGGTCCACTTAACATTTATAGCTTTACCATTTGTGATATATATACCTTCTCTGTCAGATTCTGAAGGATAATACATCATGTATCCGTGATCATCAAGCTGCTCAAGCCTTGCATTCTGAAGAAGAAGGTTCTTGAATGTAACCTGCTTGTTTCCGTTTCCGGCATCAACTTCTGCAGAACCGTACTGGAAATATTTGTAAACTCCCTCCGTCTCATCATACTCAAGCCAGGGCTTATTATGATTGAAGGGAAGCGTTATCTTCTTACAATCCTTGGCTGATGAATACTGCTCAAGAGTGTTGGGGTTGTTCCTTGATGCAAAGAGATAATGAGGTCCACCCTGATAATACTCGTTATAGGTTACGGAATAACCTGTATTCTTGAAGTTCTTTTCTACATCTCCGGTAAGGATATACTCTGTAAACTCTCTTGCCTTACCGTTATCAACTCTCGAGAAGGTTCCGGAAAATCTTTCAACGAAAGGATTTTCATAGAAGTTATCGTTCCAGAAAGGACCGCCGTCATGACAGAGTACCGCATTCCATTCGGGGAATATCTGAAGGTTTGTAGGCCTTGTGGATCTGATCGAACCAAGCTGTTTTATTGCCGCCCAATCCTTAACCATAGCCATAAAACGTGTAACGCCTTCGTTCTGTGTACTGTTTACCATCTCATAAAGAATATCTACCGTTGATACTCCGAAGTGAGGGAGCGCTGTCTTCTCATCATCTATCATAACAGCGATAGGTCTCTGATCCTTGATGGACTCGTCTATCCATTCACCTGTAAGCTCACTCGCATACATTCCCTCGGGAGCAACATCCTCTTCCTCTGTTGCTTCTTCTGCAGACTCTTCCTCGTCAATTTCCTCGGGTTCTTCCTCACCGATAACGATCTCGCTTTCTACT
>JAILOD010000232.1 GCA_024691015.1 Lachnospiraceae bacterium | reverse complement strand
TATCTGCTCCCTGATCTTTTCTATGCCGGTCTTTAAATCTATCGCAATATCGCTTATGGAAATATCTCCGGCCTTTGAAAGAGTTGTATTAGCCTCTCTGTTCATTTCCTGGGCTATGAAATCCAGCTTGCGCCCGCAGCTGCCGCCCTTTATCAGCGTATCCTTCATTGAATCTATATGACTTTTGAGCCTTACTATCTCTTCGTCAACACATATCTTATCCGCGTATATAACAACCTCTGTGGTAATACGGCCTTCATCAAGCTCTCTGTCAGAGATCAGCTCGGCCACCTTTTCCTTTAATCTGTTTCTGTAATTCTCAACTATGACCGGTGATTTTTCTTCTATGACAGCTACATCCGATTTCATCTGGTCAAGCTTATCTATAAGGTCTTTTCTAAGGCTTTCTCCCTCGGCTTTTCTGGTTTCAACCAGAGCGCCTGCTGCTTTTTTTATGCATTCCCCCAGCTCTGCCCAGATCTCGTCCTCGTCAAACTCTGCATCCGTAGTGGTAAAAACATCGGGATAACGCGAAAGCGCCCCTACGGAAATATCGTTTCTTAATGAAAACTCCTTGCTCATCTCCTGCAGATAATCATAGTATTCATGAGCCAGATCACTGTTGTATTTTACATACCCTTTTTTTCTGCTGTTATCTTCAAATGTGATGAAAACATCCACCTTGCCGCGGCTTATATGATCCTTAAGTGCCGTTCTTATGTTTGAATCAAACATATTAAGAATTTTCGGAAGCTTTACATTAACCTCAAAGAATCTGTGATTCACGGTCTTGATCTCAACGGTATATTTTCTGTCGTTAATATCAAGCTCGCTCCGGCCAAAGCCGGTCATACTTCTTATTTCCATTTCCCCCTTTTTACTTCCTTCCCTGTAAAAATGAGCCAATTATCAGCCTATCCAATTTTTCGCATACAGATAAATAATAAAGCCAAAAGCGGACATTTGCAAGCCTAATGTAGTTCTGCTTCAAGCGTAAATGCCTCAGACCCGCCCTCACATAAAAGGATCTTTCTGCACAGCCTCTCTTCTTCCTCATTCATCGGAAAAACGGCTATTGCCTCGGAATCAGTCAGGATCGATGCTGCCTTTATCATCGAATACATGAGAAGATTTACCTTGTCCTCTTCTTTATCGGTGGAAAGATAGACCGGCATATAAAGCGAATCGGCTTTATAAACCAGAAGAAGACCCTTGAGAGCAGTTCCGTAAAACACCCCGCAGCTGGTTTCTCCTTCAAATGCATATACATCAATATTTTCAAGAGAATTACTCTCCAGAAAGCTCTTTATTACATCAGAACCTATATCATGAAGACTTCGTATGTTGGCAAGCTCCTTTTCCCTCTTTTTCCTTTCGGCTTTTTCAAAAAAAGGAAGAGAGGTCAGCTTCCCGGCACTGATTATACGCCTGTCCGGAAGACTGATTTTGTTGGAAAATGACTTTTTTCTGAAATAATCTTCAAGAGAGGAAGAATCTGACTCCCCCTCGTTCCCCGGGGTCAGGACAACATATAACCCGTCAAAGTCCTTTACACGAGCATAAGTGAACAGGGCATCCAGCATAGCTCCTCCCACACCCCTGTTTCTGCATTTCTCATCTACATACATCCATCGGATATAGATCCCGCCCATATTATCAAAGCTGTATACAATCAGCCCCAGGGATTCCTCCGTTTCCTCATCTATGGCACCGAGCCCTCCGAAGGTAGGCAGTGCAAGCGCGGAACGGATATACTCCGGTGCAACGTCAGCAAAGAATACCTTTTCTTTTTTTGTTACGGGAATGACTTTCATGTAACCTCCTCCGTATCAAAACGAATATTGTTCCTACTTTAAAGCTCCGTAGCCTAAGCAGCTTGTGCGTGGCTCGGGTCTGAATAGTAACAAAAAATTATCTTTTGTACCCCTACAAAAAACAATTTATCATATAATAAATCGCACCTATAGGATAGCAAAACAGCACGGTTTTATCAATTATTTAAGTAATTTTTAGTAGAAAAAATGTGTTATTTTTTGTATTTTTGTATTGACAATTCTTTTTACAGGTGCAATAATCGTACGAGTAATGGCAAAGGTGCTATTCCCATGGCGGGAATGGCACCTTTTTTATTATCGCAGAGCAGGGTGCGATTGCATCTTCCCTGCTCGATTTTACTTTTATTACGGAATCTGCCCTCATAACACGGGCGGTTTTCATTTTTAAGGAGAAAAACTATGTGTACGATCCTTTCATATTGTTCAAAAAAGGCGATCATTTCCAAATGCACCTCAATGCTTGATACCGCTCAGAGCCGCGGTCCTGATATGCAGAGAGTCATAAAGACCACGGACGGCGTCCTGGGCTTCGGAAGACTTTCCATTATGGGCCTTACCGAAAGCGGAATGCAACCGTTTTCACGAGGTAACAATTACTGTGTATGTAACGGTGAGCTATACGGCTTCAGAGCATTGAAGGACTATCTTATAAATTTAGGTTATACCTTTGAAAGCGACAGCGACTGCGAGATCATCCTTCCACTCTACGAAAAACTCGGGACCTCTATGTTCAACCTTTTGGATGCCGAATTTGCCCTTGTTATTTACGACGGTGACACTCATGAATTTATTGCCGCACGTGACCCCATCGGAATAAGGCCTCTTTATTACGGCTTTGATGAGGACTCTGCTCCGGTCTTTGCATCAGAACCCAAGATGCTTATCAATACCTGTAAGGTCATCCTCCCCTTCCCTCCCGGCCACTATTACAAGGATGGAAAGTTTGTCTGCTATCACGATGCTTCAAAGGGCAGCTCTCTTATAAAAGCAGATGTGGAAACCGTATGTAAGGGAATACATGATAAGCTCCTTAAGGGTATAGAAAAAAGGCTTGATGCTGATGCTCCCGTAGGCTTCCTTCTTTCGGGCGGACTTGATTCATCCCTTGTCTGCGGAGCTGCAAACAAGCTTTTGGACAAGCCTCTTGAAACCTTCTCCATCGGAATGGATATAGATGCGATCGATCTGAAATATGCCCGCGAGGTTGCTGACTTCATTCATTCAAACCACCACGAGGTAATTATTACAAAGGATGATGTCGTAAATGCCATCGAGCCTGTTGTAAAGGCTCTCGGAACCTTCGACATAACCACAGTCAGAGCCTCTATCGGAATGTATCTTCTCTGTAAATGGATACACGAGAACACCGATATCCGCGTAATCCTCACAGGTGAAATATCGGACGAGCTCTTCGGCTACAAATATACGGACTTTGCTCCGAATGCGGAAGCTTTTCAGAAAGAGGCCGAAAAAAGAATACACGAGATACACATGTATGATGTTCTTCGTGCGGACAGATGTATTTCCGTTCACTCTCTCGAGGCCCGCGTTCCATTCGGAGATCTGGACTTCGTAGACCATGTTATGAGTCTTGATCCCGAGATCAAATTAAACAGATACGGTATAGGAAAATATCTTCTGCGTCACGCCTTTGAAGGCGATGACCTGATCCCTGAAAGCATCCTTATGAGAGAAAAGGCAGCCTTTTCGGATGCGGTAGGACATTCACTTCGTGACGACATCATCGAATATGCAGAAAAAACCTATTCCGATGATGATTTCGAAAAGCTCTGCAATAAGTACGATCATGCCCGTCCCTTCACAAAGGAAAGCCTTCTTTACAGAGAGCTTTTTGAAAAATACTATCCGGGCCAGTCTCAGATGATCGCTGACTTCTGGATGCCCAATAAGGAATGGGAAGGCTGTAACGTAAACGATCCTTCGGCAAGAGTACTTTCAAACTACGGCGCAAGCGGAGAATAATTATGACAAAATATGTATTTGTAACAGGCGGAGTTGTATCCGGTCTGGGAAAAGGAATAACGGCAGCATCCTTAGGGCGATTGCTTAAGGCAAGGGGTTACTCCGTGACCATGCAGAAGTTCGACCCTTACTTAAATATCGATCCGGGTACAATGAACCCCATCCAGCACGGTGAGGTTTTCGTTACCGATGACGGTACAGAGACGGATCTGGATCTCGGACACTATGAACGCTTTATCGATGAAAGCCTTGATAAAAACTCAAATGTGACCTCCGGTAAGGTATACTGGTCCGTGCTTAATAAAGAGCGTCACGGTGATTACGGCGGCGGCACTGTTCAGGTCATCCCCCACATCACAAACGAGATAAAGAGCCGTTTCTACAGGGATACCGATCCCGAAAGAACGACGGTTGCAATTATAGAAGTAGGCGGAACGGTCGGCGATATCGAATCTCAGCCCATTTTCGAAGCCATCAGACAGTTCATACAGGAAAACGGAAGTGAAAACTGCTGTAACATACATGTTACCCTCCTGCCCTATCTCTACGGTTCGGAGGAGATGAAAACGAAACCCACTCAGGCCTCTGTCAGGGAGCTTCAGCGTATGGGAATACAGGCAAACATAATAGTCTGCCGAAGCTCCCTTGAGATCTCCAGGGAAATAAAGGACAAGATCGCTCTCTTCTGTAACGTACCGCCGGAAAACGTACTGCAGAACCTGAATGCATCTTCCATTTATGAGGTTCCTCTTATGCTTGAAAAGGAGCAGATAGCACAGGCTGTTCTGAAATGCCTTAAGCTTCCCTGCCCCGACCCCGATCTTTCTGACTGGATAAGTCTTAATGAGAACCTGAAGAACCCTGAACGGACCTGCAACATTGCAATAATAGGTAAATACATCCAGCTCCATGATGCATATCTTTCCGTTGTCGAGGCCCTTCATCACGGTGGAATAGACA
>JAILOD010000226.1 GCA_024691015.1 Lachnospiraceae bacterium | reverse complement strand
CTAAAATTGTCAGATGACTCGAATGTAAAAAAGCGATATAATAATCCAAATTATGATACAAGATAATATAAAAATGCGAAGATAGGCATTCTTCTTAATAGGCTCGGCTAACATATCTGTTATATACACCTAACGTCATATATTAGCTTTATCTAACTGTTTTATAAGCGTGGTCTAACTCTGGTTAAAATTTGATTAAATCTATGAAAAGAGGCTTGTACACCGAGTGGTTGGATAATTATAATGACGCAAATCAAATCAAATTATTATAATTAAAATAAATGAAGGGAAGTGGATGAAATGTTTGATATTGATCTTAAGAAAGTTGCTATTTTTGCAGGAGGTGTTCTTTTCGGTTCTGTAGGAGTTAAAGTTTTGTCTTCAAAGGATGCAAAGAAAGTATATACACATTGTACGGCAGCGGCGCTGAGAGCAAAAGACTGCGCAATGGAGACTTATGATAAGGTTTCCGAGAATTGTAATGATATTCTTGAAGATGCAAAAGCGCTTAACGAGAAGAGAGAAGAAGAGGAAGCAAAGGCGGAAGTGGCGAATAATGAAGTGTAAGATCCTGCATGAAAAGGAAGGACGGATAAGAATACATCTTGATATGAAGCGGATGAGCGCATCTCAGGCAGATACTCTTGCCACGGTACTTGCTTCACAGGAATTTGTTCTTTCCGCTACGGTACATGAAAGAACTGCCAATGCCGTAGTTAACTATATAGGTGACCGGGGACAGGTTATCGATTTTTTCAGTAAATTCCAGTTCACAGATGAAATAATGGAAAATACCGAGGTTGATACAACGCTTGCAATAAATCGTCATTACAGGGATAAGCTTGTTAAGAAGCTCTTTTTCAGGGCTTTTCGCAGACTTTTTGTTCCGTTTGTCGTAAGGAGAGTTTTTTCATCTATAAGGGCTCTGAGATATATATTCAGGGGATTAAGATGTCTCGGAAGAAGGCAGATGAGAGTGGAGGTCCTGGATGCGGTTTCAATTGGCGTTTCACTCATCAGAGGTGATTTCAGTACTGCCAGCTCTGTAATGTTCCTGCTCGGAATCGGAGAACTGCTTGAAGAATGGACACATAAGAAGTCGGTAAACGACCTGGCTAAAAGCATGGCACTGAATGTCGACAGAGTCTGGCTGATCACACAGGATAATGACGAGGTTCTGGTTTCGGTTAAGGATGTTGAAGAAAATGATCTTATACATATCAGAACCGGAGGTCTTATACCACTTGACGGAGTTATTGTAAAAGGAGAGGCTATGATCAATCAGGCCTCACTGACCGGTGAAAGTATTCCGTTGGCAAAAAAGGAAGGTACAACGGTTTATGCCGGGACCGTTCTCGAAGAGGGAGAGATCACTATCCGGGTAACGAACTCTGCAGGCAGCGGGCATTACGATAAGATTGTTGAAATGATAGAGCAGTCCGAGAATCTGAAATCTGCAGTGGAAAGTAAGGCCTCGAGACTGGCGGACAGTCTTGTTCCCTATTCTCTCGGAGGAACGGTTTTAACCTATCTGTTAACAGGAAATGTTACAAAGGCAGTATCTATATTGATGGTTGATTTTTCCTGTGCGCTAAAGCTTGCAATGCCTTTAGCGGTATTGTCGGCAATGAAAGAGGCCGGTAAGCATCATACAACGGTAAAGGGCGGCAAGTTTATGGAGGCGATAGCAGAAGCGGATACCATTGTATTTGATAAGACCGGTACGCTAACACATGCGACACCGGTAGTTCAAAAGGTTATCCCTTTCGGTGGAAATGACGAGAACGAGATGCTGCGCGTAGCAGCCTGCCTGGAGGAGCATTATCCACACTCCATAGCAAATGCCGTTACAAAAAAGGCGTTTGAAATGGGGCTCAGACATGATGAAATGCACGAAGAACTGGAATATATCGTGGCACATGGTATTGCCAGTAAAATAGATGGGCGTAAGGTCATCATAGGAAGCTATCATTTCGTTTTTGAGGACGAAAAATGTACGATCCCTCCTGAAGAAAAAGAGAAGTTCGATAATCTTCCGGCAGAGTATTCCTTATTGTATATTGCAACCGCAGGAGTTCTGTCGGCAGTTATATGCATATTGGATCCTCTGAGAGAAGAGGCGGCTGATGTGATTAGGGAGCTTAAAAATCTTGGTATCACAAAGACGGTTATGATGACAGGTGATTCTGAGAATACGGCCCGAGCCATAGCAGCTGAAGTAGGTGTGGATGAGTTCCATGCAGAAGTACTTCCCGCTGATAAAGCCGAATATGTCAGAAAAGAGAGGGAAGAGGGCAGAAAGGTCATAATGATAGGTGACGGGATCAATGATTCTCCGGCCCTTTCAGAAGCTGATTGCGGTATAGCAATAAGCGACGGAGCAGCTATTGCGCGAGAGATCGCAGATGTTACGATAGGAGCCGATGATCTTGGAGAGCTTGTTACATTAAGAAGGCTGTCCATGCTTCTGATGAAGAGGATAAAGTCCAATTACAGATTTGTTATGGGTTTTAACGGTTCACTGATAGGACTTGGCCTTCTGGGAGCCGTTCAACCTGCAACATCGGCATTTTTGCATAATGCTTCAACAATAGCGATAAGCCTGAAAAGCATGACGAATCTTGAAAAAAACAACCGATGATTTACAGGTTTGTAAAATCCCGTTAAGGATAGCCTTAACGGGATTTTCTATGTTGATAAAGTCCTTAAAATCTTTTATAATTCAAAGGATGGATACGTGAGAAATAATTAGTATTTAAATATATATCAGGAGGAAAGAAAAATGTTAGTTGAAACAAAAGCAAAGGTTGGAGTATTTTCAATCGCACTTGGAGCATATCTGCCCCAGTTCCCTTCGCTGGTACCCGAATTTGAGGCCCAGTATGAAGCGTTCAAGAAGACCATTCCGGATACCGTTGAGATCGTAGACGGTGGTATGGTTACCACAAAGGAGCTGTCTATGGCGGCGGGAGACAAGTTCCGTGCAGCCGATGTTGATCTCGTAATCCTTCAGCTTCTTACATATGCGACTAGCTACAATATGCTTCCCGCAGTAAGAGACTTAAATGTTCCCGTGGTACTTGTTAACGTTCAGAAGTTGAAGGC
>JAILOD010000210.1 GCA_024691015.1 Lachnospiraceae bacterium | reverse complement strand
CCATTCAACTTAATAATTTTCACCGATGCACCTCATGTGGTTCACGGTGAACCACTTTGACATGTAAACAGTTATGTGAGAGAATAGCAAACATAAATTATAGAAATACCACACAAAGGAGCGGGAGAAAATGGTAAAAATCGCAATTTATTCACGAAAAGGCGGGACTACAAAGACTACTTCTACCTTCAACATTGCCGGAGTTTTGGCAAAAAAATACAAAAAAAAGGTTCTTGTTGTAGATACGGATTCACAGGCAAACCTGACAGAAAGGTTTTTGAAGGCAAGAATCGATGAATTCGGCAATGCTGAATGGCTCAAAAGTGAAACAACTCTTGAGAATCTGTTTTTGGCACCTGAAAAGGTAAATGAAGCAATTTTCAATGCTGAAATCCGTCTCAGAGAAGGCGTTGCACCAAAGAAAAGAGGTATAGATATAATCCCGATAAAACCTTCAGAAATAGGCCCTTCTCCCACCATGGAAAACATAGAAGAAAGCATAGGAAAAGCGCTTCCGGAAGGCCAGATCAAGAAGGCGTTGGACTCTATAAAGCATACAAGAAAACACCCCTATGATTATGATTATGTGATCTTTGATTTCTCACCGACATATAATAAGATCACCCGGGAAATATTGTCAGCAGTAGATTATATTCTCGTTCCCTGTACGCTGGATGTAAACAGCCTGGATGGTGCGTCACAGATACTTGATGCGATAAATGAAATAAAAGGAACCAGAAATCCGGACCTTAAGCTTATGGGATTTTTCCTGGCAATGAACAATAAAAATACAGCTTATGATGTGCAGATGGAAGCTATGATAAGAGAGGCTTTGGGAGACAAATGCATGGATACCGTAATAAGATATAATACGGAAGCAAAGTGGTCGCTTCATAATGGGATACCTCTTGTATGGAATAAAAGATCCGGGAAGCTTACGGCTGATTATGAGGAACTTGTTGAAGAGATAATTCGTAAAACGGGAGAATAAATATGGGCAGATTATTGAAAGATACGGCGCAGATAAAGGAATTGGGGGCAAAAATCCAGCAAGACAATATCCCAAAAATGATAATGCTGAATAAGCTTGTAGAGCATGAAGATAACGAATACCTTTTCGGAGGAAATGATGACGATGCTATAAAAAACCTTGCTATGGGAATTGAGAAAGAAGGCTTTAAAGGCGCGATTCTTGTATGGGATCTTAAGAATGGACAATATAAGATATTTTCCGGGCACAGAAGAAAAAGAGCTATGGAATCGCTGAAAAAGGATTCAATTCCCTGTTTTGTTTATCCCTATCCTGAGAGTGAGACACAGAGAAGAAGACTTCTTCTCGGAGCCAATATTTATACCAGAGGAAGCATTGATGCTGCAGTCAGCCATATATATATTTCAAGACAGATAAAATATTTAAGAGAAACCTTGAAAATGGAAGGCTTTTCGGGGAATTATAAGAGAAGACTTGCGGAGGAATTCGGCACCTCGGAATCGAAGATCCAAAGATACGAAGCACTTTTAAATTGCTCCGAAAGGATCCTGAAGGCAGAGGACGAAGGTCTTATTCCTATGGCACAGGCCGCAAGCATAAGTGTTCTGCCGGAGGATAAACAAAACAGTATTTTGGACGCAGTTATTAAACTGAGTGAAGGGGGAACACTTTCCAGAGAAGAGATTCAGGAACTCATCAATATGGTTAAAAATGATGACTATAAACCGGAGAATACTGAAGAGTTTATAGAGGAATTCAAGAAGCAGATACAAACCGTTAATAATGCCAGCCTGATAAATGATGTGTTTTATAAAGCTGGGATGGAAGAACCGGCAGAAGCTAAGCTGAAGAAAGCTTCTGAGAATAAGGGGAATAAACGCACAACCGGCTTTGAACTTTATTGTAAAGAGATCGACAGCATGACATTTAAAATAAAATCAAAACCGTTAAAGGATGATGAGCAGAAGAAGGAGCTTATCAAAAAGGTAAATAATTTACTGAAAATATTAAAATCAAAATAACAGGAAGTGTAATATTGGAAACAGAAAACATTTATGGGGAATATGCAGAAGCCCTGTCGGAAATTAAAGACAAGATAACCCGTGAGATCAGCGAAATAAGCAAAAGATATAAGGAATCTACAGGAGAAGGTATATACGAACATCTGATAGCTCGTATAAAAAGTGATGAGAGCATGCGTGAAAAGTGTGACAGAAAGGGGTTGCCTCAAACAGCAAAATCAGCACTGATCGAGATTAAAGATGCGATCGGGATACGCATTGTCTGTTCGTTTATAAATGATATTTATACCTGCGTAGATGAGATTAAAAAGCTGGACGGTGTCAGGGTCATAAATGAAAAAGATTATATAAAAAATGTAAAGCCGAATGGTTACAGAAGCCTGCATATGATAATTGGATATAAGACAGATCTTTATGACGCAAACGGTAATAAACCAGGTGAATATTTTGTCGAGATACAGCTGCGTACCATCGCGATGGATTCCTGGGCCAGTCTGGAACATCAGCTGAAATACAAAAAGACTATCGGGAATCAGAAGCTCATCGTAGGCGAATTGAAAAAATGTGCGGATGAGCTTGCAGGCTGTGATATTTCAATGCAGACAATACGAGATTTGATCAATGGAGAAAAATAAAATGATAAGAATATTACTGGCCGAAGATGAGGCCGAACTTGCTCGTGCGGTAGCTGCGGTCCTTAAGTCCGGCGGCTATGAAACCGAGGTTGCATCGAACGGAGAGGAGGCTGTCGAAAAGGGCAGATCCAGCTATTTCGATGTATATGTGTTTGATATTATGATGCCTAAAAAGGATGGTATCGAAGCTCTTAAGGAATTAAGGGATGCCGGGATCAACACACCGGCAATTTTTTTAACTGCAAAAGCAGAGATAGAAGACCGCGTAACCGGGCTGGATGCCGGCGCAGACGATTATCTGACCAAACCCTTTGCGATGGCAGAGCTTATGGCAAGGATCAGGTCTTTAACGCGACGCAGTGCTGAAGCAACAACAGGTGAGATCCGATTTGAAGATATAGTACTCGATATCGAAGGAAAGACATTAAGTTGTAACAGTTCCATTGGCATTTCGGCTAAAGAGGTGCTTCTTGCAGAACTCTTGATCCGTAACGGAGGAAAGGTTATGGATGAGAATGAGATATATGAAAGACTTTTTAAAGATGAAGAGGATAAAACCGTTGTTTCGCTTTATATCTCATATCTGAAAAACAAGCTTAAATCCATCGGTTCCGTCACGGGAATATACGCCGAAAACGGAGGCTACGGCCTTAAAAGTCAATAAAGCGTGCGGAGGTGAATACCTTGATTAAAAAACTAAGATATAAATTCATTTTGATCGCAAGCATCGCCCTTCTTCTGGTGCAGGGGTATATGGTATTTATGACCAATACAATTGTAATGACCTACAGTTTCGATTCGATCGACAATCTTATAGATTATATCGCCGATAACGAAGGACATCTTCCTGATTCTGAAAAAGGGGGTGCCAGGTATAGAGAAGAAGATCTGGGAATAGAAACCCCTTTTGAAACCAGATATTTCTCGGCGGTGTTGGATGAAAACAAGGAAATTATAAGGATGAACTGTGACAATGTTGCAGCAATAACAGAAGAAGAAGCTGAATCCATTGCCAAGGATGTTATTCGCAACAGGGGAAGAACGGGTATCTTTGAGACAGATAAGACCGTGTATTACTACAAACTTGTAGGTAATGACAAGAAAATGTTTTTCGGACGACAAAACGAAGCCGACCAAGACGGTGGATATGTGCTCGTTTTTGTAGATAGTTCCAGACAGATACACATCATCAGAAGTGTCAGGATAATCTCTCTTGAGATCAGCATAGTCAGCTTTATCATATTCTTCACCATTATCTGGATCTTCTCGAAATACGCGATAAGACCGGTGGTCAGAAATATGGAGGCACAGGAACAGTTCATTACAAATGCCGGCCACGAGCTGAAAACACCGCTTACGATAATTTCGGCAAATACTGAAGTCATAGAAATGACAAACGGTAAAAGCGAGTGGACCGAGAGCATTATGAATCAGGTCAAACGTCTGTCCGGTCTTATAAACAGGCTGATGATGACGGCATCTCTAAGGGAGAAAAATAAGATCGAAAAAACAGAGGTTGATTTTTCTGATCTGGTAAAAGACGCGAGTCGTGATTTCAAAGCTGTTATAGAAAACCAGGGAAAGAATATGAATGTTTCGGTAGAGGATGGACTTAAAACCAATGCAAACGAAGAGCTTTTAAAAGAACTGGTGAACATACTTATCGATAATGCTGCGAAATATTGTGATGAAAACGGTGATATCGATGTAATTGCAAAGAAAAAGGGCAAGCATATCATTTTCAATGTAGAGAATAGCTTTGTAGGAACAGGAGAAGAGGATTTTTCAAAATTTTTCGAAAGGTTTTACCGGGCGGACGAATCTCATAACAGTAAGATCAAAGGATATGGTATAGGACTCTCAATGGCGCAAACAATAGTACATTTATTTGGCGGACGCATATCTGCCTCAAAGAAGGACGAAAAAGCATGTTTTGAAGTTGTTCTACCCTCAAGTGGAAAATGAGCTAAAATCGACGAATAGAGGCCTTCTAAGCCACTTCTTAAAAAAGATCAATGAATCGGACACTAGAAAATAAAAATTACAGGCTGAAATTTTATTCATTTACAACAGCCTGTAATTTTTTATTGTACAAAAATGTAGAATAACGAGTATATATTTTATCAAAATAATGTGGTTAACATAATAGGTTTACAATATTAATGTTGTGCAAAATATACCTCTCGTTTTATTTGAAGGATAAAATTCATC